>NZ_JBDGML010000131.1:0-40287 GCF_057655195.1 Arthrobacter sp. Soil_N43 | reverse complement strand
GAGCCCCAGACGTGGTAGAGCCCTTAGGCAAGCGAACGGACGTCCCACGCATGCGCATTGCGGGCCAGCATCGCGCATGCGGGGAACGGCCGTTTTAACGGGTTCTAGCCGGCGAGGGCGTCGACTATCGCGGGCAGCAGGGCGCGGAAGGCCTGCCCGCGGTGGCTGATGGCGTTCTTCTCGTCCGGCGACAGCTCCGCGCAGCTGCGGTCCAGCCCGAGGGGCTGGAGCACGGGGTCATAGCCGAAGCCGCCCTCACCGCGCGGCTCCCGCAGCAGGGTGCCGGCCAGCTGGCCGTACTCCACCACCTCGTGCGCCCCGTGCCCCGCCGACGCCGGCACCGCCAGAGCTGCAGCGCACACGAACGCGGCGCCGCGGTGCGCGTCGGGTACGTCGGCGAGCTGGGCCAGCAGCAGCCGGAGGTTGGCGGCATCGTCCCCGTGCCGCCCTGCCCAGCGGGCGGAAAAGATGCCCGGGGCTCCGCCCAGCACGTCAACGGACAGCCCGGAGTCGTCGGCGATCGCCGCCAGCCCTGTCGCCTCGGCCACCGCCCGCGCCTTGAGCAGCGAGTTTTCCGCGAAGGTGACGCCGGTCTCGGCCACGTCGGGGCCTCCGACGGCGGACGCGTCCACCACCTGCGTGTCGACGTCCAGCCCGGGAACCTGCCCCCGCAGCAGCTCGCGCAGTTCCCGCAGCTTTCCCTTGTTGTGGGTGGCCAGCACCAGCCGGGGAGCCGGGGCCGGGCTCTGGTCGCTCACGGCGCTTCGGCCAGGGTTTCGCGCTGGATGGCTGCGAGCTGCTCCGTCCCCAGCAGTGCAAGGTCGAGCAGCTTGTTGAGCTCATCGCGGTCGAACGGGGCGCCCTCGGCGGTGCCCTGCACCTCCACGAACTTGCCGGAACCGGTCACCACGACGTTCATGTCGGTCTCGGCCCGGACATCTTCGATGTACGGCAGGTCAAGCATCGGAACGCCGTCGATGATGCCAACGGACACCGCGGCGATGGTGTCCACCAGCGGCTGGGCATTCCGGGCAATCATCTTGTTCTCGCGGGCAAAGCGGATCGCCTCGGCGAGGGCCACATAGGCGCCGGTGATCGCGGCGGTCCGCGTCCCGCCGTCGGCCTGCAGGACATCGCAGTCCAGCACGATCGTGTTTTCGCCGAGCGCCTTGGTGTCGATGATCGAGCGCAACGAACGCCCGATCAGGCGCGAAATCTCATGGGTGCGGCCGCCGATTTTGCCCTTGACGGACTCGCGGTCGGAGCGCGTGTTGGTGGCGCGCGGCAGCATGGCGTACTCGGCCGTGACCCAGCCGCGGCCTTCGCCCTTGAGCCAGCGGGGAACGCCCTCGGTCAGGGAAGCCGTGCACAGTACCCGGGTGTTGCCGAACTCGATCAGGGCGGATCCCTCCGCCTGCTTGGACCAGCCGCGGGTGATGCTGATGGGGCGGAGCTGGTCCGGGGTGCGGCCGTCGGCACGGATGACGGGGGCAGTGGTTGCTTCGGAAGTCATGCCTTTAGCTTATCGATTTATCCGCGCCCGGCTGGCGGCGGAGGTGCCAGCCTCAGGCGGCCCCGGCCTCAGGCCGTGCCAGCCCTCAGACGGTGTAGTGCACCCCGGCGACCGCGACGGCGACATCGCCGCCGAAAGCGGGACGCGCCTCAGCCATGACCTTCGTCTGCGACGTCCAGACCGGGATGTGCGTCAGGAGCAGCCGGCGGGCGCCGGCAACCGCAGCGGCCTCGCCTGCCCGCTTGCCTGTCAGGTGGACGTCCTTGATGCCGTCGTCGCGGCCCTCTTCGAAGGCCGCCTCGCACAGGAACAGGTCGGCGTCCTTGGCGGCTTCTTCGAGTCCGCGGCAGGAATCGGTATCGCCGGAGTAGGTCAGCACGCGGGTTACGGCCGCCCCGGCGGCGTCGGGCTCGGTCACCTCCACGCGCAGCGCGTAGGCCTCCTCCACGGGATGGTTCACCGCGAAGGGCGTCACGGTGAAAGGCCCCACGGTGACGGACTGGCGCTCGGTCCAGTTGGTGAAGTCAAATTCCTCATGCATGCCCGGGTCGAGTTCCAGGCCGTACGCGGTGGCCATCCTGTCCGCCGTCGCGGCCGGCCCCCAGACCGGGATGCGTCCCCGGTCCCAGCCGCCGGGTTTCCACCGCACGGCCACGTGCAGTCCGCACAGGTCCATGCAGTGGTCCGGGTGCAGATGCGTCAGGAAGATGGCGTCGATGTCCTCTAGGTCCGTGTAGCGCTGGATGGCGCCCAGCGCTCCGCTGCCAAGGTCCATGACGACTTTCCAGGTGCGTTCGCCGTCATGCGCTGTCAGCAGGTAACAGGAGGCGGGCGAACCGGGCCCGGGGAAGGACCCGGTGCAGCCGACGATGGTGAGCTTCACAGGGCGGAACCTCCGGACGACGGGCCGCCGCTGGCGCCCTGTCCCACAAAATTCGAGATCCGCGGCCGGGACGCCGCACGCTGGGCAGCGGCAATCATTTCCGGCGTGATGCGCGCCAGGCTACCGGTCGGATACTGTGCCGCCACATGGTCGACGTGCTTGACGCTGAGGACTTCGGGCCCGAGGAACCTGCGCGCGAGCGATTCGAACTGGCCCGCGTCACCCGTGGCGATGAAGCTGTGCTCCGGCGCGGCGGCGGCGGTCCGCTCGAGGCCGCGGCTGGCGAGCGCGCGGTAGACGTCCTTGGCGGTTTCCTCGGCGCTGGAAACGAGGGTGACGTCCTCGCCCATGACATAGGAAATCACTCCGGTCAGCAGCGGGTAGTGGGTGCAGCCGAGCACAACGGTGTCCACTCCGGCGGCCTTCAGCGGCTCAAGGTACTCCCCCGCCACTGCCAGCAGCTCGGGGCCCGTGGTGATGCCCGCCTCCACGTAGCTGACGAACGCCGGGCAGGCCACAGAGGTGATGACGAGGTCCGGGGCCGCGGCGAACGTGTCCTCGTAGGCACGCGAACCCACGGTGGCGGAGGTGCCGATCACGCCGACGCGCCCGGTGCGGGTGGCCGCCACGGCACGCCTGACGGCGGGCTGGATCACCTCGATCACCGGAATCCCGTAGCGGGCCGTGTAACGCTCGCGGGCGTCCCGGAGGACCGCTGCCGACGCCGAGTTGCAGGCGATGGTGAGCAGTTTGACGCCGGAATCCACCAGCTCGTCCATGACGCCGAGGGCATTGGCGCGCACCTCGGCGATGGGAAGGGGACCGTAGGGCCCGTGGGCGGTGTCACCGACGTAGAGGATGGATTCGTTCGGCAACTGGTCGATGATGGAACGTGCCACCGTGAGTCCGCCGACGCCCGAATCGAAGACCCCGATCGGCAGCGATCCGAGATTGCCGCCGATGGTCGTTGCGGAATCCGGCGCAGCTCCTGCTGCGGGATCCGTGCTCGATGCTGAAGTCATGATTATTCGAGGATAGGTCTTCCCGGTAGGTGCGGCCATCACTTGTGGTGTCCGCCTCATGTCAAATTTGTCACATCCGGGAACCCGCGCGCCGGCCCGTACGTGGAAGGCCAGCGGACAGTACGCCCGGAGACGGAGCTAGGGCCGGGTTTCCAGGGACTGCAGCATCGCCTGGACGAGGGACTCCTGAAGCCACGTGGTGAAGTTGTAGACGAGGGCCAGGTAGCTTTCCACGTCTTCCGCCTGGGACCAGTCCTGCATCTGGTGCACGTGGTCGGCATCGGCCTCGTCCCGGATGTCGAGCCGCTCGGCCAGGACCAGCCGGACATCGTTCAGTGCCGTGGACCAGTGCCGGGCGTCGGCGGCGGTCAGGACCAGTTCGTCCTTGTCCAGCTCCAGCGCCGCGGCGCGCAGCGCGCCGATCTTGCTTTCCCGCAGTGAACGTTCGGTGAGCTGGCGGAACTCAAGGGAAGCGGCGTCGTCGTCCTTGACGACGTTCGGCAACAACCGCCGGAGCGCGCGGTCCGAAGGCTCCTTGACGTCCATGTCCAGCCCGATCATGGCGGCCAGCGGATCCTGCTTTCCGCGGTCTTCCGGCTCGAGCATCGAGATGACGTCGTCGAACAGGCTGCGCAGCAGCTCCCGTTCCGCCGGTTCCAGGAATCCCGTGATGCCCTTGAGCCCGTATTTGAAAGCCTTAGCCACGTTTTCCCCTGCCCTTGCCCGGGCCGCCGTCCTTGCCGCCCCCGCTGTTTCCGCCGGTGGCCTTCTCGACCGTCGCCCACAGGCCGAAGCCGTGCATGGCCACCGCGTGTTGTTCCACCTGTTCCTTGCTGCCGTGGGCAACGATGGACCGGCCCTTCTTGTGAACCTCCATCATGAGTTTGTTCGCCTTGCTTTCCGAATATCCGAAATAGCTCTGGAAAACGAAGCTGACATAGCTCATGAGATTGACCGGATCATTCCAGATCACCAGGTTCCAGGGGATGTCAGGGGCGGTCAGCGCGTCGGTGGACTCCGCTGTTCCGGTTTGGGTGCTCTCCTGTGTGTCAGGGCCGAGCGCAACGCTTAAGGTCATCTGTCCATTCTATGGGGAGGCGCACTAGAGTGATTTTGTGAGTACCTCTCCGGGCTGGAACCAGCCACGCACGTCCCTGTTCACTGATCACTACGAACTGACCATGTTGCAGGCCGCGCTCCATTCCGGCGCCGCGCACCGCAAGTCGGTCTTCGAAGCGTTCGCACGCAGGCTGCCCGACGGCCGGCGCTACGGGATCGTGGGCGGCACCGGACGGCTGCTGGACGGCATCGCGGCCTTCCGCTTCGGCGAGGCTGAACTGGAGTTTCTGGGCCGTACGCACGTGGTCAATCAGAAGACCCTGGATTATCTGGCCGACTTCCGCTTCACCGGGGACATCTGGGGCTATGCAGAGGGCGAGGCCTACTTCCCGAACTCCCCCGTCCTGATCGTCGAATCGACGTTCGCCGAGGCCTGCATCCTGGAGACCTATATCCTCTCCGTGCTGAACCACGACAGCGCCATCGCTTCGGCGGCCTCCAGGATGATCACCGCGGCCGGGCACCGGCCCTGCGTCGAAATGGGCTCGCGGCGGACGCACGAGGAATCGGCCACGGCCGCAGCCCGCGCCGCCGTTATCGCCGGTTTTGACAGCACCTCCAACCTCGAGGCCGGTCTCCGCTACGGGATCAAGACCGTGGGCACGGCGGCCCATTCCTTCACGTTGCTCCACGACACCGAACGCGACGCCTTTGAGGCGCAGGTCGCCTCGCTGGGTACCGGCACCTCGCTGCTCGTGGACACGTACGACGTCGAAACGGCCGTCCGTACGGCCGTGGAGATCGCCGGGGACAAGTTGGGCGCCGTCCGGCTGGACTCGGGCGACCTCGTGGAGCAGGCCCAGTGGGTGCGCCGGCTGCTCGATGAGCTGGGCAACGTGAACACCCGCATCATGGTCACCTCCGACCTCGACGAGTTCGCCATTGCGGCCCTCCAGTCCGCGCCGGTGGACGCCTACGGCGTGGGCACGTCCCTCGTTACCGGGTCCGGGGCGCCCACCGCGAGCATGGTGTACAAGCTTGTCAGCCGCACTGACGACAACGGGGAGTTCGTTCCCGTGGCCAAAACCGCCAAAAACAAGGTCAGCAAGGGCGGGCGCAAATATGCCCTCCGCCGGCTGAATGAGCACGGCACGGCCACCCAGGAACTTATCGGCGTGGGCCACCGCCCCCTCGACGACGGCAACGACCGGCCTCTCCTGCAGCAGTTCATCAAGAACGGAGAGCTGCTGCCGGGCTGGACCGGCCACGAAGGCGTGCTCCGCGCCCGCCAGCGCCACGCCGACTCCATGGCCGAGCTGCCGGCGGTCGTGCACCGCCTGCATCGCGGCGAGCCGGCCATCCCCACTCTTTACGAGGAAAACTGAGGAGACCTGATGTCACGTGCACTGATCATTGTCGACGTCCAGAACGACTTCTGCGAGGGCGGCGCCCTGCCGGTGGAAGGCGGCGCCGCCGTGGCGGGGGCCATCAGCGAGTACGTTGAAGCGCACCACGGCCAGTTCGACCACATCGTGGCTACGCAGGACTGGCACATCGATCCGGGCGCACACTTCTCGGAGACGCCTGATTTCAAGGACAGCTGGCCGCCGCACTGCGTCGCGGGAACACAGGGCGCCGAACTCCATCCGGACCTCGAGACCGAACACATCCAGGCCTACTTCCACAAGGGTCTGCACACCGCCGCATACTCAGGCTTTGAGGGCCTGCTCGCCCCCGAGGACGCCGTGCCCACCGGTGACCGGAAGCCCGGCGCCCTGCCCATGCCCGGTGATGCGGACTACGCGCCCGAAGAGGACTCCATAGGCCTGGACGACTGGCTCCAGAGCCACGATGTGGAAGACGTCGTGGTGGTGGGCCTCGCCACCGACCACTGCGTCATGGCCACCTCCCTCGATGCCGTGCAGGCCGGCTACTCGGTCACCGTCATCAAGCGGCTGACGGCGGGAATCGCCGAGGACCTGGACGACACCTACGCCGAGCTGGAACTGGGGGGCGTAGACCTCGAGTAGCCGTCCGGCTACTTGCGGCCGACGAACCAGTCCTGAAGCTTCCTGAGCCTTGACTGGAGCTGCTCCTCGTTCGCCTGCGCCACGGGCGGACCGCCGCAGACTGTGCGCAGCTTCGTATGGACCACGCCGTGGGGCGTTCCCGTCCGGGCGGACCAGGCAGCCACATTCTTGGCAAGCTCGTTCCGCAGGTCCATCAGCATCCGGTGGTCCGGAACGGCCGGCGCGGCCGGGGCCGCCGCGGGGCCCTGGCGCTTTTTCCGGCTCTGCTGCTCGTGCTGGCGCTGGCGTAGCAGGGTTCCCACCTGTTCGGCGTCCAGCAGGCCCGGAATGCCGAGGAAATCCAGCTCATCCTCGGACCCGATGTCACCGCCCGTGCCGAATTCGCCGCCGTCGAACAGCACGCGGTCGAAGGACGCCTGGGAATCAAGGGCCTCGAACTTGCCCTTGGTCAGGCTGTCAGAGGCCTTGTCCTCACGGTTGGCCTCATCCATGAGCGAATCTTCCGGATTGAAGAGGCCGTCAGCGTCTTCCTTTTCCGGCCGGTCCAGGGCGTGGTCGCGTTCCGCCTCCATGCTGTTGGCCAGCGCCATCAGCTGGGGAACCGAGGGCAGGAACACCGAGGCGGTCTCGCCCCGCTTCCGGGCACGCACAAAACGGCCCACGGCCTGGGCGAAGAACAGCGGCGTGGAGGTCGACGTCGCATACACGCCCACAGAAAGACGCGGAACGTCCACGCCTTCGGACACCATGCGGACGGCCACCATCCAGCGCTTCTCGTTCGCGGAGAATTCTTCGATCTTGCTCGATGCCTTGGCGTCATCCGACAGGATGACGGTGGGCGATTCGCCGGTGATCCTCTTCAGCTGGCCGGCATAGGCCCTGGCATCCTCATGGTCCGTCGCGATCACCAGGCCGCCTGCATCCGGCACTGACCGGCGCACCTCGCTGAGGCGCTTGTCCGCTCCGGCCAGCACGGCAGGAATCCACTCCCCGGCGGGGTTCAGGGCTGTGCGCCATGCCTGGGACGTGACATCCTTGGTCACCGCGGCCTCCCCGAGGGAAGCGGCCATTTCCTCTCCGCCGCTGGTGCGCCAGCGCATCTGGCCCGAGTACGCCATGAACATGACTGGCCTCACCACGTGGTCGCGCAGCGCGTTGCCGTAGCCGTAGGTGTAGTCCGCCTTGGAGCGCCTGATGCCGTCCCGGTCCTCCGCGTACTCCACGAAAGGAATCGGCGAGGTGTCCGAACGAAAGGGCGTGCCGGTCAGCGACAGGCGCCGGACCGCGGGGTCGAACGCCTCGCGGAGGCCGTCTCCCCAGGACAGCGCCTCGCCGCCGTGGTGGATCTCGTCCAGGATCACCAGGGTGCGGGCAGCCTCAGTCTTGGCACGGTGCAGCATGGGCTTGCTGGCCACCTGTGCATACGTCACGGCGACTCCGATGAAGCCCCGGCCGTGCTGGCCGTCGGAATTCTTGAAGTTCGGATCGATGGCGATGCCGACGCGTGCGGCGGCGTCAGCCCACTGCCTCTTCAGGTGGTCCGTCGGGGCGACGATCGTCACCCGGTTTATGGCGCCGGACTCGATGAGCATGGACGCCACGCGGAGGGCAAAGGTGGTCTTGCCCGCGCCGGGCGTCGCCACAGCCAGGAAGTCGCGCGGGCCCGTGCTGAAGTAGCGGTCAAGGGCTTCCTGTTGCCAGGCACGGAGCTTCGGGGCGGTTCCCCAGGCTGCACGTTCCGGATAAGCCGGGGGCAGGGTGGGTCCGCCGAAGAGTGTCTCCGTCACTACTTGTTGTTGCCTGAGTCCCCGCCGGACCCCTTGCCGCCGTCATTGCCCGGGCGAAGGCCGTCGTAGACCTCTTTGCACATGGGGCAGACCGGGAATTTCTGCGGGTCGCGCCCGGGCGTCCAGACTTTGCCGCACAGCGCGATGACCGGCTCACCGGTCAGCGCCGACTCCATGATCTTTTCCTTGCGGACGTAATGCGAGAAGCGTTCTCGGTCGCCGGGTTCCACTTCCTGGCGCTGTTCCTCGCGCTCAATGGTGGCCGTGGACGATCCGGCTCCGGAGAGCTCACGCATGGGGTCGTTGTCGAGAGGATCCGTCATGCTAGTCATGCCATCCATCTTAGCCCGTCCCGGAGCGTGGGCCGCGGTCCCGGAACGGAGCCGCGCAGCAGGCAAAGCAGCCGGCAAGGAGACAGGAACTGCTCCTACAGGTCCTGCCAGGCCGGCTTGTGATCGTACGAATGACGGTAGTAGTCGGCCAGTTTGAGCGAGGACGCCGCGGCCTCGTCAATGAGTATGGACGCGTGCTGATGCAGCTGCAGGACGGATGCGGGGCAGACGGCCGCCACAGGACCCTCGACGAGATCATGGACCGCCTGCGCTTTCTGCGCGCCGGTCGCCACGAGCACGGCGTGGCGGGATTCGAGGATGGTGCCCAGGCCCTGGGTCAGCACGTGGTGGGGCACCTCCGCCAGGCTGCCGAAAAAACGGGCATTGTCCCGGCGTGTCTGCTCAATGAGCGTCTTGATGCGCGTCCGGGAAGCCAGCGATGAACCCGGTTCATTGAATCCGATGTGGCCGTCGGTTCCCAGTCCCAGCAGCTGCAGGTCCACCCCGCCGCTCTCCCGGATGGCGTCCTCGTACGCCCGGCACGCGGCGGGGATGTCCGGCGCGCTGCCATCCGGGCCGTGGACATTGTCCAGGGGGATGTTGACCCTGCCGGCAAAGTCCCTGCGGATGACCTCGCGGTAGGACTCCGGATGGCCGGCTTCCAGCCCCACGTACTCGTCCAGCAGAAAGCCCTGGACCCGGCTGAAGTCCAGCAGGCCGCGGTCATGGCGCGCAGCCAGTTCGTCGTAGATCGGCAGTGGCGATGAACCTGTTGCCAGGCCCAGGACCGCATCGGGCTTGCGGCGCAGCAGCGCCTGAACGGCATCCGCCGCCAAGGAGGCGATCTGCCTGTTGCCCGGAAGGATCACGACCTCCACGGTGCACCGCCTTTCATCTGCCTATGGTGACTGGACGTGCACGGTCCAGGCCAGCGGTCGAGTGCCTTGTCAGCCACGTGCCTTGTCGACCACGTGCCTAGTCAACCACGTGCGGAGCCGCCCCGGCAGGCCCGTTACTTGTTGACGGTCAGCTGGGCCAGCAACTCGGGCCCGCGGGCATCGAGCCAGCGGCCGCCGACGCGGACGCCTGCCACGAAGAGGGCCAGTCCCAGCAGCGTCCCGACGGCAAGGTTGGCCCAGCCAAAGGCCGGGTCACCGGTGACGGACTGGGCGATGACCAGGGCGGCTTCCGGAAGCGTCAGCACCAGCAGGACGCCCATGCCGCCGAACTGGACGGCCAGGGTCTGGCCGACGTTGCCGGGCGCCTTCTTGAAAGGGCTGTCCCCGGGAAGCGGAACCGCCGCCGTGTAGCGGGCCGAAACCACCGAGGCGAGGCCAAGCCCGCTGAACAGCACACCGAGGGAGAGCCCCAGGATGGCCGGCAGCCATTCCCAGTTCCCGGTCAGGAAGAACGGCCCCACCGTGAGGACCAGCACGGTGGGCAAGGCAAAGGCAAGGCACGCCAGGGCGCGCCCCAAGCGGTCGTGCAGGCCGCGGACTCCCGCGGCCAGATGCAGTGCAAATGCCGTGTTGTCGTAGGACACGTCGGCCGAGATGGACCAGGCCAGCAGGAACGCGGTCAGCGGCCCGACGATCATGATGACGCCGAAATTGCCCGTCTGGCTTCCTTGGAACGCCAGGACCACCGGCAGCAGCGGAATGGCCACGAGGGATCCGGAGTACCGGGGATCCCGGAACCAATAGGTCAGGGAACGGGCGGCAATGGCACCCGTTGGCGAGGCGGGAAACAGCGCGAACAGCCCCATGCGGCCCCCCGTCCTGCGGTTGCTTCCGGCGTAGGGCGGGGTGACCAGGGCGCGCTGCAGCAGGAGTTTCCAGCACCAGGCCATGCCGGCGAGGGTCGCCACGGCGATGAGGAGCTTCAGGGCTGCATCAACGGGGCGCCCCGTCTCAAGGTCGCCGCCCAGCGACCAGGCTGCGCCCAGGGGCGTCCAGGAGAGAACCTGTGCGAGCTCGGTGAGGAAGTCCCGGGAGTCCGCAATGCCCTGTGATACCCCGGCCACAATGGGCCCCATCAGAATCAGGGGCACCATGAAGGCCAACCCGCTGGCGTCCTTGAAGCGCCGCGAAGCAGCCAGGCTAACGGTGGCTGTCGTGACCACCTTGGACAGCACGACGCAGCTCAGCACGGCCACAACGGCACCGACGAGGGCACCGAGCGCAGGGAGGACCCCTCGCCACCAGGTGCCCACCGTCGCCAGGGCTACGAGTGATGTGGCCAGCCCGGGAATCCCGATCAGTCCTCCCACAGCAAGGCCGGCCAACAGTTGGGGCATGGGGATCGCCGAGGTGGCGAACCGCGCGGGGTCCAGCGTCATGTCGGCCGCAGCGGCAACCACGGGCACAATCCCCCAGCCGAGCAGGGCCGCGGAGCCGCCGAGCACAACAACTGTGTGGGCCAGGAGCGGGTCCTGCTGGCGGAGCAAGAGCAGCCCCGCGATGCACGTGCCCACGATCCCCAGGGCGTACAGCCCGCCGATTGCCAGGCCGATCAGCTGCAGCGGACTCCGCCGCAGCCCGTTCCGCAATAGCGTAAGTTTCAGCCTCAGAAGGTGCGCAACCACTCGAGCCCCTCGGTCTGGACTTTTCCGCCCACCAGCTGGACGAACCGCTCTTCGAGGCTCACGCCGCCGCGGACTTCTGCCACAGTCCCCGCGGCCAGGAGCCGTCCTTCGGCAACGACGGCGACGTGGTCGCACATCCGCTGCACCAGGTCCATGACATGGCTGGAGACGATCACGGTTCCTCCGGTGGCAACGTACCGCTCCAGGATGTCCCGGATGTTTGCTGCGGAGACCGGGTCCACTGATTCGAACGGCTCGTCAAGCACCAGCACCTTGGGCGCATGGATCAGGGCGGACGCGAGGGCTATCTTCTTGGTCATGCCGGCCGAGTAGTCCACCACGAGCGTTCCGGCGTCCCCGCTCAGGTCCAGCGCGGTCAGCAGCTCCCCCACGCGGGCCGAGACCACGGCCTTGTCCATGCCGCGGAGCAGTCCGGCGTAGGTGACGAGCTGTTCGCCTGTGAGCCGGTCGAACAGCCTGACACCGTCCGGCAGAATGCCCATCAGCTTCTTGGCTTCCAGCGGCCGCGCCCACACGTCAACGCCGTGGACCACCGCAGTGCCGAAATCGGGCCGCAGAAGCCCGGTGGCCATGGACAGCGTGGTGGTCTTGCCTGCACCGTTCGGGCCGACGATTCCGAAGAAAGACCCGGCGGGAACCTCCAGGCTGACACCGTCGACGGCGATTTTGCTGCCGAAGCGCTTAGCAAGTCCCCTGATGGACAGGGCAGCGGGAACACTCATGGACTCACCCTATCCGCGTCCCGGCCGCGGCGGGATCCCCCTCAAGGAGTAAAGCGGCGCCGGCCGCGGATCAGCCTCAGGGCTGAGGGCCGCGCCCGGCTGCGGGTGCTCAAAACGTCCGCCGGGGCACCGCCCGCTCATACTGGGGCGCCCACTTGAGGTCATGCCCGAGCTCGAAGGCGGCCCGGAGCCACCAGTGCGGATCCCGCAGCGCCGCCCTGGCGATGAAGACGCCGTCGGCCTGTCCGGTGGCAACCACATGCTCCGCCTGCCCGGGCGACGTCAGCAGCCCGACGGTGCCCGTGGCAACGCCGGTTTCGCGGCGGATGCGGGAGGCGAAGCCGGTCTGGTAGCCCGGTCCCGGCTGGATCTGCTGGTGCGCCACCGCACCGCCGCTTGAGACGTCGATGAGGTCAACGCCGTGTTCGGCGGCCTGCGCCGCAAGCTGCACGGAGTCCTCGACGACGATTCCGCCGTCGGTCCAGTCCGTGGCCGAAATCCTCAGCAGCAGCGGCATGGACTCGGGGATCACGGCGCGCACGGCGTCGACGACGGCAAGGGTCAGCCTGTTCCTGCCTGCGGCGTCCCCGCCCCAGGCGTCGGTGCGGTCATTCACGAGCGGACTCTGGAACTGGTGCAGCAGATAGCCGTGCGCACCATGGATTTCAATCGTGTCGAACCCTGCGTCGACGGCCCGCGTGGCCGCAGCCGCGAAATCAGCGATGACGCCCCGGATGTCCTCTTCCGTCATCGCCGCCGGGGCAGCGTAGCCGTCAAAGGCCCGGTTGCCGGGCCCCACGGTCTCCCAGCCGCCGGCGGATGCGGGAACAGACCCTTTCTCCCCGGAAAACGGCCAGTAGGTTGAGGCCTTCCTGCCTGCGTGGGCGAGCTGGGCGCCGATCTTGGCGTCCGCAACGCCGTGGCGGTGCACAAAGCCCACGATTCGCTCCCAGCCGGCCGCCTGCTCGTCGTTGTAAAGCCCGGCGTCGCGCGGGCTGATCCGCCCGGTGGCATTGACAGCCGCGGCCTCGGTGAGGATCAGGGCCGCTCCCCCGGCCGCGAACGAGCCCAAATGCATGAGGTGCCAGTCGTTGGGCACGCCGGGAGCGGCCTCAGGGTCGCAGCTGTACTGGCACATGGGCGAAACCCAGCCCCGGTGCTGCAGTTGCAGCGAGCGGAGGGACAGCGGCCTGAAGAGGGCCGGAACTGTCACTAGAACAGCACCCGCGCCAGTGCCTGGCGGGCCTTTGCGACGCGCTGGTCGGTGCTTCCGACGACGTCGAACAGCTCCAGCAGCCGCACGCGGGCCGTCTCACGCTCCGGTCCGAAGTTCCGGCCGATGAATCCCACCACGCGGTTCAGGGCGTCCTCCACATGTCCCCCGGCGACGTCGAGGTCGGCGACTCCGAGCTGGGCATCGAGATTGTCCGGCTCATCGGCCGCGAGCTGCCGGAGCGCGTCACCCTCCGGCCCGGAGAGCTTCTGGAGACGGTCCATGAGTTCCACCTGTGCCAGGCCTGCCTTGGCCTCGGCATCGGCCGGCATCTCGATCAGGGCCTGCCGGTAGGCCGCGGCGGCGGCAGCGTAGTCCCCGGCCTCGATCGCATCGAAGGCGGCCTGATGCAGCGGCGGCACCGGTGCGGGCGCCGGCTCAGCCGCGGCGGCTCCGCCGACGTTGCCGGACACGCCGTTGGCAGCGGCAACCTTGAGCAGTTCGTCGAGCAGTGCGCGGATCTGCTGTTCATCGGCCCCGCCCTGGAACAGCGGAACGGGCTGGCCCTTGAGCACTGCCACCGCCGTGGGCACGGCCTGCACCTGGAAGGCCTGGGCGAGCTGGGGAAAGGCCTCGATGTCCGCTGCACCCAGCACCAGCCGGCCGGCATACCCCTGCACGATCCGCTCCAGCGCATCCAGCACGCCCGCCGATTCCGGGGAGTACGCTGCCCAGAGTGCGAACACCACGGGGACCTGCGACGAAAGCTCGACGAGATCCTGGAAGTTGGCCTCGGTGACATCGACGCGAAGGGCCGGCGCCTCGGAGCCGGCAGTCCCGGGCGCCCCCGCCGGGGGCGTGCCGGTCGGGGTCCCGGCTGCGGGGCCCACTGCCGGAGCAGCCGGCGGCGTCTGGCGCTGCTTGAGGACGGACAGGTCGACGGCGCCGCGCAGGTTGAGCTGGCTGGCGGCGGCTGGGGGGACAGGACGGGAAGCTGGCGAACTCATAGATTCCACTCTAGCCACTCCCGGCGCCACAGGGGGCACCGTTAACGCAGAGAGCACCGCCCCGCGGTCAGCGGTAGCGGTGCTCTCTGGCGACGCGTTTACTTGAAGCTGGCTCCGACGAGCCCGCGCGTGGCGGCCACGAGCTTCATCGGGTCTTTCGACCCGGTCGGCGGAACGTAAACAGCCACCGATTCGGCAAAGTTCAGCACCATGCCGGACGTGGTTTCCTTGCCCCCGGCGAGGACGGCTGCGTCGTTACCGATGGACAGCTTGTCACCCTCGGACTTGGGCGTGCCATCGAAATTGAAGGTCAGGCGGCCGAGCACCAGGGCTCCGCCATCCGCGGTGCGGAAGACCACAGCACTGTCCGGAACGACCTTGTGGGTGAAGGCGAACTTACCGTTCACGCCCGACTTCACCACGTCGGCCTGGTAGGACAGTGTGTCCGCGATGTAGGGCGAGGATTCGCCTTCGACGAGCTTGCTCTTGAACGTGGAGTCTTCGTTGGACAGGCGGTCGGCCAGCCCGGCGAGCGCTTCCTGTCCGCTGTACAGCAGCCCCGACTTGTCGCCGGCGGCCAGTGTCTCGGTGCCGTTCCGGGCAATCGAGGGGAACGTGGTGCCGGGCTGGAGCGGGCTGGTGCCCACGAGCTTGTAGTTCTCGCGCGGGGACTTCTGGACGAGCGTCAGGAGCTGCGGCACGACGTTGCCCTCGCCCTGCGTGACGGCCAGTGCCTGGCGGGGCCAGGCGCGCTTGCTGGTGACCACGGTGGTCAGCAGCTTGGTTGCGCGGACCGGCATGCGTGCATCGTAGGAAGCGACCCGGGAACGGATCTTGTAGTTCTGGGTGCGTACTTCAAGCTCTGACCCGGCAACGCGGGTGGCGAGCTTCTTGGAATCCTTGGCTGCGTCGCCCGAGTCGGTGGCACTCGCCACCTGCTCCAGGATCCGGCGGAACTGGGCGTCCAGCAGCACGGGTCCGCCGGCGGCAGGGGCCGCCGTCGAGGACGCCCCCGGCGTGGCAGCCGGGTCCGCCGTCTGGCTGGCCTGGGCGGCGGCACCGGTCCCGGCGAGCAGCGCGGCGGTGGACGCCGCGACAATGACGCTCATGCGCGAGGAGGAGGAACCGGATGCGGTCTTAACGGCAGCCTTGGCGCGCTTCACGAACGGATTGCCTGGACCTGCGGCGGAGCCGCCCCGACCGGGGAGTCCGCGATTGCCGCCCTTGGGCTTGAGGATCAGCAGCGCGGCACCGGCGAGCATCAGGAGAGCACCGATCACCATCAGCGGCACAGCCCACGGCGTGGAGGTGTCGTTGGGGAAGGTCATCGAAATCGACGACGGCGCGGGCTTCTTGCCGTCGCTGGCCAGCAGAAGTGACCACTCGCCGTCGGCCGGCGCCGACCACGTGTAGTCCAGTTCGCCGCTGGCGTTTTCGCTGGAAACCCACAGATCCGATCCGGCCGGCGACGGGGCGGCTGCCTCGCCGTCGGTGCGCTCCACCTGCAGTGACTTCTTGTCCTCGGAGAGCCCGGTGACTGTGTTGTGCGCCGTCTTGCCCACCCAGGCAGTGACGTCGTCGGGACGGCCCGCGGCGAGGAGGAAGTTTCCCTCACCCTTGACCTTGATGGTCACCGTTCCGCCTTCGAGGGTGCGGAGCTTCTGGTCAATAACGGTCAGCGGCGCGGCTTCGGCATCCGCGGGGGCCGTGGCCGTCACGGTCTCGGCGGGGGCCCACACCGTCTTCTGTCCGATGCCGGCGAGCAGTGTCAGGAGGCCGAGCAGCACGAGTGCAACTGCAGTCTTGAAACGCAAAGGAGTCCTATCATCAGCGGGGGTTTGCCTTCAATAGTAACCGTTTTGTTACCAATCCTTCAGTTCGGGTCACCTAACCCGCCCCTGGACACCTCTTCGGAACGGTGCACATCCGACTATCCACAAGCCTGCTGATAGTGTTTGCGATGATCATCACATGCGGCCCGCAGCCGCGGCGCCACGGACGGAACACAGACGGAAAAGGCATCAAAAGCAGTGACTGAACACACGGATCCGTCGATGCGCGGCCCGGAAAACCTGCCCGACGCCGGCTCCCCCAATCACACTCCAGCAGCGACGCCCGCTCCGGATGACCACGCGAAGCCGCCGCGGACCAGGGCACGCCGCCCCGCCGCGCTCGGAGCCATGCTGAAGCGCCTGCGGCAGCCCATCCCGGGCGCGCAGCCGCGGCTCCGGTTCGAGATGCCCCCCGAGCAACTGGACCTACGCCAAGCCGAACCGACCGACGCCGGCGACGTTGACCGGTTCGGCGCCCCGGGCCCCCGGATTTCTGCCCAGCATCCGCTCTATCTCGGCTTCATGGGCACTGTCGGCGTCGGCCTTGCCCTCCTGGTGTACTGGATCGGTTCCAACACCACGCAGCTTCTCCTATGGATCGTGGCGGCCCTGTTCATAGCGCTGGGGCTCGATCCGGTGGTGCGCTGGCTGGAAGGCCGCGGAATACCGCGGCCGGCCGGCATCCTGCTGGCCGTCTCGGTGCTGGTCGCTGCGGTGGTGAGCTTCTTCGCCACCCTCATTCCCACCATCGTGGAACAGGTGACCGAACTCGTCAGGCAGGCCCCGGTCTGGGTCCGCGACTTCATCGATTCGGAGTTTTTCCGCACCCTGGACAGCCAATTCGGAGTACGCGACCGCATCAGCGAGGAACTGGACAAGTTCGTCAACAACCCGGAGGCGATGGGCGGCATCTTCGGCGGGGTGGTGGGGTTCGGCTCCACCGTCGCAAACGGCCTCTTCGGAACCCTGATCGTGCTGGTGCTCAGCCTGTACTTCCTGGCCGCCCTGCCCGCCATGAAGAAGTGGGGGTACCGGCTCGCCCCGCGGTCCCGCCGCGCCAGGGTGGAGGCGCTCTCCGAGGAAATCACCCGCTCGGTGGGCAACTACGTGATCGGGCAGGCCGTGGTGGCCCTCCTGAACGCCACGTTCGCCTTCATCGTCATGTCCATCATCGGGGTGCCGTTCGCTGTACTGCTTGCCTTCGTCGTGGCGCTCCTAGCGTTCATCCCCCTGGTCGGCGGACTGATTGCCGGCGTGGTGGTCATCCTGATCACCCTCACACTTGGCTGGCAGTCGGCCCTGGCCTATGCCATCTGCTATTTCGCCTACCTGCAGTTCGAGGCCTACTTCATCTCGCCCCGCATCATGCAGAAGGCCGTGGCCGTGCCTGGTGCCGTTGCCGTGATCTCAGTGATTGCCGGCGGCAGCCTCCTGGGCGTCCTCGGAGCCCTGATTGCGATACCGACGGCAGCGGCCGTCCTGCTCCTTGTCAAGGAGATTTACATCGTCCGCCAGGACAACCACTAGTCCGTGCAGCACCCCGCGCTGCAGCCGCTAGCCGGTCGCTGTGGCCGCAGGTCCGCTCCACTCCTGGGCGAGGCCGGCGGCCCCTGAGCCGTCGCGCGTGACGTCGTCCACGATCTCGTTGAGCACCCGTGCGGCCTGCTTCTCCCCCACCCAGAGGTGCTTGGCGCCGTCGACCCCCACCACCCTGGCCTGCGGCACGAGGCTGAAGCGGGCCGCCGCAGCGGCCGGCCGGAGGTAGTCGTCGTGTTCGGGGACGAGGACAGTCAGCGGCTTGCCGGATTCCGCCCACAGTTTCAGGTGGGCGTCCGTGGCACGGTGCAGCGGCGGGGACAGCAGAATGGCGCCTTCCACCTGCGAGGCCACGGGTTCAACGGCGCCGTACATGAGGGCGAGCTCCGTACCGAAGGACCATCCCACAAGCCAGCGGTTGGGCAGGCCCCGCTCCACGGCGAAACGAACCGCGGCTTCAACGTCATACCGTTCGCCGATGCCCTCTTCGAACTGGCCCTCGCTCGTGCCCCGGGGCGACGAGGTGCCGCGGGTGTTGAATCGCAGTACCGCCACGCCTGCGAGCGCCGGCAACCGGTAGGAGGCCTTCCGGTAGACATGGGAGTCCATGAAACCGCCGTGCGTGGGCAAAGGGTGAAGCGTGATCAGCGTGGCGCTGATTTCCCCCGATTCCGGCAGGGCAAGCTCGCCAACGAGCGTGCGGCCGTCCTCGGTATGGATCTCGATGTTCTCGCGGCGGGCAGGCAGCACCGTGGAAGCGCGGATGGCCGTGGCTTCCGACGGCTGGCTGAAAACGTACGACGACGGGTCAAAAGTCATGCGTAACAGCTTAGCTTCCGCTACCGGTAGCGGAAGTTCCGCGACGTCCAGCAATTGGTGTGCCAGTGCCGGCGCTCGGCGAGTCCCGCTGCCGCCCCGAATATGTGATCGTCGGCCCATACCACGAGGTGTGCGATGCCCGGCAGCACAGCCGTGGAGCAGCCCGGGCAGATGTAGGCCTTTTCCGCCTTGCGGGCGGTCATGGTGCGTACCATCCAGACGCCGTCCGGCGCGCTCTCCCGCCTTGCGATGCCGGCGCGCGCCCGCTCAAGGTCCAGCTCGGGAGCCGGCCCGGAACCGTGCTTGCCTCCTGCCGCGGCCTTCCCGGACGAGGGACGTCCTGCAGAGGAGCGGCGGGGACGGTTCGAACGCGGCATGCTTCCATTCTGCCCCAGCGCCAGCGGTTCCAATGCCCGCCCTGCACTCCGTGCGCGGCCGCCTGGCTGCGACACGGTGACCGGGCTCCGTGGCTGACGCGGTAGTGTGTACGGCGTGCGTCTTGTCATAGCCCGTTGCTCTGTTGATTACGTGGGCCGGCTCAAAGCCCATCTGCCCCTCGCCACGAGGCTCCTCCTGGTGAAGGCCGACGGCTCTGTGCTGGTCCATTCTGACGGCGGCTCCTACAAGCCGCTGAACTGGATGAGCCCGCCCGCCTCACTGCGCGTCACTTCACCGGATGAGACGGACGTCGAGGTCGGCGTCATCGAGCAGTGGACCGTACAGTCAGCCAAGACTGACGACAGGCTGATCATCAACATCCATGAGCAGATTCACGACACGTCACATGAGCTCGGCCAGGATCCGGGACTCATCAAGGACGGCGTCGAGGCCGATTTGCAGCGGCTGCTGGCCGAACAGATCGAAACACTCGGGTCAGGGTTCTCGCTGATTCGCCGCGAGTACTTCACGGCCATTGGCCCCGTGGACATCCTCGCCCGGGACGCTGACGGCGCCACCGTGGCGATCGAGCTCAAGCGGCGCGGCGACATCGACGGCGTGGAGCAACTGACCAGGTACCTGGAATTGCTGAACCGGGATCCCCTGCTGGCTCCGGTCCGCGGGATCTTCGCCGCCCAGCAGATCAAGCCGCAGGCCCGCGTCCTCGCGGCCGACCGCGGCATCGACTGCATCACGCTGGACTACGACGCCATGCGCGGGGTGGACGACATCGAGTCACGGCTCTTCTGAGCCCCTCGGTTCGGCAACGGTTGCCCGGTCAGGCGTTTACTTTCGTTTTACCCAAAATTTGTCGGATTCTGCGTTTTGCCCGTTGACCAGACCGTACTGTCATGAAATTCTTAGAGCAGTCTTTGTGTAGGTGTTTTTCATGCTCGCAAGACATGTTGCGAGCGCGAAGCTCCTGCAATGCTTTCCGGCCCTGCCGGAGCTGCTGGCCAGGATTCTTCTCGCAGAGTGACCAAGACCGGTACGAAGTGTGCTGGCCTTAAATTAGTTCCATAATGAGGAGAAATAAATGGCACAGGGAACCGTCAAGTGGTTCAACGCTGAAAAGGGCTTCGGCTTCATCACCCCGGACGACTCCGATGGCGATGTCTTCGTTCACTACTCTGAAATCCAGACGGGCGGCTTCAAGACCCTCGACGAGAACCAGCGCGTTCAGTTCGAGATCGGCCAGGGCGCCAAGGGCCCCCAGGCCACCGGCGTAACGCTGGTCTAGTTCACAGAGGTTTCCCTTCGGGGAATCGCCTATAAAAAATGGTCCCCGGCATTAGTGCCGGGGATCATTTTTTTGCGTTGCTCTGCAATTGCAAACCCCGCCACGCCATGGCCACAAATGGCGTCATAGGCATACGGGATCCGCATTGAATCTTCTAACGCACGAGCGTCCTCAGCAGGCGCGCGCTTTGCCGGATGGAAAGTCCCGGCAGATAAGCGCGGCTCAGGGCGCGGCCTATGGCGGGCAACTGCAGCGGGTCCTGGTAGTACAGATAGAGCGTTCTGTACTCCGGCTTGAAACGTGACTTGAACGTCGCCAGGGACCTGAATCCATAGATCGGTTCGAGTGCCCGCCCCACGACGTCAAGGATGCCGGACAGCACCTCAGTTTCCTGCTCCCGTCCGCCTGCTCCGGGAACGGCAGGGTCCTGGGCCAGCGGCGAACCGGAGAGAGAGATGACCTCGACTGTTTTCCGTAATTCCAGGACGGCGGATGCAATCAGGAACTCCATCACTCCGGGGAAGCCTTCGCCGCGCCGCCGCATGAAGTCCAGTGTCCAGCTCACCACGTGCCCGCCTTCGTACGCCGGCAGCCAGCTCGTGACTCCATGCACCAGTCCCTGCTCGTCGACGGCCAGGCAGCACAACACGTCGTCGTCCATCAGCTCGTCGATGCCGCCCAGGGTGAAGCCCATCTCCGGAACTGTTTTCTGTGCTGCCCACTCCTCGGAGACTTCACTGAGCTGGGTCCGCAAGGACTGCGGCAGGCTGCTGTAGTTGCCCCATCGTGCGTGCACCCCGAGCTTCTTGGCACGGTTGAGCGCAGTGCGGACGTTTTGCCATTCCTTGCCCTTGAACTCCAGTTCGCGCACCGACAGCCTCGTCTCCTGGGCGACCGAAACCCGGGAGAAGCCGCGGTCGCTCAGCAACGGCCATAACCCGTCAGTGCAGGAATAGAAGCACGGAATCAAGGCATGGTCGGCGCAGAAGCGCAGAAAGCCTTCAGCAGCCTCCTCACGTCGCAGGGGATCGCCGAAGGGCCCGGCAAGCGTCAAGGCGACACTGCCGTGCTGTTGGTACGCGATACCGGCGCCTCCGCCCGGCAGGAACCAGTACTTGTTGGGTTCCCACAGGGCCATCCATGAGAGGGAATCACCGCTTCGCCTCACCAGCTCCCGCGCATTCCCCCGGTCGTCCGCCCCCGCATCGGAATGGTCATGGCGCCCCAGCAGGACCATCCAGACGCCTGCGAGTGCAACAATCCAGAAGATGACGCCCGAATAGGCAAACAGGACGGATTCCAGGGCGCTGTGGTTCTCGAAAACCCGCCGGTACAGCCCGGGCAAGGGCACCGGAAGGTATTGCCGTGCCAGTTCGCCGGCCAGGACGAGCAGCCCTCCGTCCCTCCGCGGGCCGCCGGCGGCGTACCAGGATGCGGCATACAGCGAGGCCAGTGCCAGCCAGGTCCCCCCGACCGTCAAGGCGAGGGCGCGCAGGGCCCGGGATGAGGTTTGGATGCGGAAGTGACGGCGGTACGCCAGCAGCAGCACCACCAGCAGTACCGGCACGGCTACCAGCGGCAGAACGTGCACGAACTTTGACTCCAGCGCCGAGGCATCCCGGAGGGATACGGAACCGGCAACCTGGGCAAAGAGCGCAAGGTATACAGCGGAGAGGGCTGCCACGCTCAGCTGGACGAGAACGGCAATCCAAAGCGCCAGTTTCCGGCCGCGGCGCATCCCGTCGGCGCAGATCAGCAGCAGGATCACCGGTACGACGGCGAGGGCCAGGCCGAGCGGCCCCCCGAGGCCCTGCCTGTCCAGTTCCAGGCAGCCGGCGTCCAGGGTGCCGCCGCAGTTCTCCTGAAGCTGGCTCAGGGTGGGCAGCGGGTTCAGGACGACGTTGCGCAGGAGGGCGAGCGGGCCGGCCGGGCTCTGTGCCGCGGCGCTGAGCATTGGCCCGATGGCGAAAACGGCGACCGTCAACGCGAGGAGGTTGCGGGTTTCCCGGCCGGTGGAGCGGTGCCGGTGCAGAACTCCCTGGTCGCTCTGGATCCACCATCCTGCGGCCAGCCCCAGCAGTGCCCCGAGCAGCCCCACCACGGCTTCGGGGTGTCCCACGTAGAGCACCAGCACCAGCGCGGTAGAGAGCACTGCAGTGCGCAGCCGCCGCTGCCACAGCGGCGGGAAAAGTCCGCTGGCCGCGAGGGACGCTGCGAGGACAGGTGCGTACGGCCCCATCAGCAGGGTATTCGCCATGGGACCGAGCCACGGGTCGCCGGCCCGCTGGGCGAGCTGGGTGATCAGGAGAAAGAGGGTCACGGAGGCGAATTGTCCTCCGAAATAGAACACGGCCGTGCGCACGGGGCCGAGCTTCCTCTCGGCGAACCCAAGCAACAGCAGGATCATGAGCGCGGCGGCCAGGTAGGCCGCGGGGTTGCTGGCGAAGAACATGGAGGTGAACAGCGACCACCAGCGCCCGGCTTTGAGGCCCTCCGCGTTTACGGCGGCGAATTCAAGCATGGATTCGGGTGGTCCCGCCAGAAAGCTGCCGGTCACAGCACCTGCCGCGACGAAAGCCGTCAGTACGGCAAGGGTCAGTGGAATGGTCCTCAAGTGTTGCAGGCACACCTTCGCAGTCTGCCGCCGCACTTTGGTGAGAGTATCACCGGCGCCGGCTTGTGGTGCTGCCGTCAAGGCGCGATGCCCCAGCGCGAGGCGAGGAAATCGAGCGCGTCCTGCATGCCCTTGGACACGGTCTCCCAGGAGTGGCCGGAGTTGGCGATTTGGCGGACTTCAACTTCGAACCCTGCGTCGCGGGCGGAAGCCGAGAGCACGTCCATGTAGCCCGTGAACTCGGGGTCGGTGGCTCCGGCAGCGAAATAGACCGCGCTGCCTTCAAAGCTGTGCTGCTTCATCAGATACAGAGGGGTCTGCGCCTCGAAGGCCTCTGCGTCTCCGCCGAAAGAAGCCTCCACGGTCTTTTCCCGTTCCTTGGCCAGCGCCGGTTCCTGTTCACTGGCAAAAGCGAGGATGGAACTGTAGAGGTCCGGATGCCTGGTGCCCATTTGCATGGCGCACGTGCCACCGAACGAAAACCCTCCGACGGCCCAATTTCTGCGCTCCGCACCGACGTCGAGGGTCTCACTGATCCACCGGGGCACATCGACGGACAAGTAGGTGTCCACCTTGGCGATACGGCTGTCCATGCAGAGCGAGTTCCCGGAAGGAGAACCGTTGGGATCCACCACCACCACTACGGGGGCGACTCCATTGTGCCGGGCGGAGAACCTGTCCATGTGGCTGCGCAGGGCTCCCCCGGTCAGCCAGTCGGCCGGTCCGCCGGGCTGGCCTGAAAACAGCACCAACACTGGAAGCTCGGGGCGTTCCGGGCTCTGGTACGCCGGCGGCAGGTAGACGTAGGCCTCACGGGCGTCGAAACCAGAACTCGTGCCCGGAATGTCGGCTTTCCGGAGCACCCCTTCGGAGGGAAGGCCGTCAGGCCTCACCCATTCTGCGAGCTGCACCGGCACCGCCCCTCCGGCTTGGCGGGTCAGCCCGGCCTCGAGCGGAGGAATACGGGCAACGGCTGTTCCCAGAAGGTCCCCCACTGTGCGGTTCAGCCCGAAGTAAGCGTTCATTTGCACCGCGGACAACAGGATGACCCCCAGCATGGCTGCCGTGGCGGCGGCCCTGCCTTTCCAGCCGGCCGGGCCGAGCCGTGTAATCCAGAGCAGCACGCCGGCTACTGCCGGAACGGACCACGCGAGCACCTCGCGCGGCAGATCTTCGGGGAACGCGGAGAAGACATAAATCAGCAGCCAATGAACGGCCGCCACGATGAGGGCGGCCAACGCCACGGCAAGAACGGGCACCACGGGCCAGCGTCTGCCGCGCCGCCAGAGCAGGTGAACTGCACCCGCGGCTCCGGCAGCCCAAGCGGCCCACAAAAGGGGCCCGTCCACGAGCCGGATATCGGCAAGCGCATCCATACCGGCTAGCGCCAGGTGCCGATGCCAATAACCGGGCCAGCCTCAAGCCACGAGGAAAGTCCGGTGTATGCGTCGAACTTCATCGCGAGCAGCACGTCCTGGCCCTCGTACTTGAGTTCGACGATCACGACGTCCGGCTGCACTTTGACGAGCTCGGCTTCGGTGGGCTGCCGCCGCCCCCGCAGCTCCAGCGAGCTGCGTGTGAAGCGGTGCTTGGGCCGCACGCTCAGGGACAGCAGCCTGAACCACTCCAGCTCGTTGTCCTGGTAACGACAAACCCCCATCTGCCAGCTCTTTCCAGCCGTGCAAATGGAGGCGTCAACCGTGCCCAGGGCGCGCCGCAGGTTGTAGCGGCGCACCCCGAAAAGGCACAGCGTAAAAATCAGCAACCCAAACGCGGCTGCTATGGCGATGAACGGAAAACCAGTAACGTCCATCAAGGTCGTGCTAGCGGATCCCCGCAGTGGCCGCGTCGCCCAGCTGGGCGTTGTCAGCAACAATAACCACCCGGTTGTTGTCGACGGAGAAGAAGCCCCCATCAACAACTACAGCGATACGGTCACCGGAAACCGGCTCGATTGCCATTTCACCTTCGGCCAGAATCGCCAGCAGGGGCGAGTGGCCGGGCAGGATTCCGATTTCACCATCGCTGGTGCGGGCCTTGACCATCTTGGCCGCTCCGGACCACACGAAGTGGTCCGCTGCGACAATCTCAACCTCAAGCTCAGCCATATTACTTGGTCTGTTCCTGGATCTTGGCCCACTGGCGCTCAACGTCATCGAGGCCACCGACGTTGAAGAACGCCTGCTCCGCGATGTGGTCGAGGTCGCCGTCGCAGATGGCGGTGAAGCCTTCAACGGTGTCCTTGATGGACACGGTGGAACCCTCGACGCCGGTGAACTGCTTGGCGGTGTAGGTGTTCTGCGACAGGAACTGCTGGATGCGGCGTGCACGGGAGACGACGATCTTGTCTTCCTCAGAGAGTTCGTCAACACCGAGGATGGCGATGATGTCCTGGAGTTCCTTGTTCTTCTGCAGGATCTGCTTCACACGGACAGCCGTGTTGTAGTGGTCCTTGCCGATGTACTGGGGGTCCAGGATTCGGGAGGTCGACGTCAGCGGGTCAACGGCCGGGTACAGACCACGGGAGGCGATTTCACGCGAAAGTTCCGTGGTCGCGTCGAGGTGTGCGAAGGTCGTGGCCGGGGCCGGGTCGGTGTAGTCATCTGCGGGAACGTAGATGGCCTGCATCGAGGTGATGGAGTGGCCCTTGGTGGACGTAATGCGCTCCTGGAGGAGGCCCATCTCGTCGGCCAGGTTCGGCTGGTAGCCCACGGCGGAAGGCATGCGGCCGAGGAGGGTGGAAACCTCGGAACCTGCCTGCGTGAAGCGGAAGATGTTGTCGATGAAGAGCAGCACGTCCTGGTTCTGGACATCGCGGAAGTACTCCGCCATGGTCAGGGCCGACAGGGCGACGCGCAGACGCGTTCCCGGCGGCTCGTCCATCTGGCCGAATACAAGGGCGGTGTCCTTCAGAACGCCGGCTTCTTCCATTTCAACCCAGAGGTCGTTACCTTCACGCGTACGCTCGCCAACGCCGGCAAATACCGACGTACCACCGAAGTTGCGGGCAACACGGGTGATCATTTCCTGGATCAGAACAGTCTTGCCCACGCCGGCGCCGCCGAACAGGCCGATCTTTCCACCCTTGATGTACGGGGTGAGGAGGTCGATGACCTTGATGCCCGTTTCGAGCATCTCGGTGGAGCCTTCGAGGGACGCGAAGGACGGAGCCTTGCGGTGGATGGGCCAGTAGTCCGAAGCGTTGATCTCGGACTCGGCAACGTCGAGCGGCTTGCCCAGCACGTTGAAGATGTGGCCCTTGACGCCGTCGCCCACGGGCACGGTGATCGGTCCGCCGGTGTTGACGACGGCCGTGCCGCGGACGAGTCCGTCCGTGGCCTGCAGGGCGATAGCGCGGACGAGGTTGTCACCCAGGTGCTGGGAGGTCTCGAACGTGATGGTCTTGGTCTCACCGTTGAGAGTGATCTCGGTGGTGAGTGCGTGGTAAATCGAGGGGATTGCGTCAGCCGGGAATTCGACGTCGACAACCGGGCCAATAACACGTGCGATACGGCCGGTGGCACCGGACGTTGCGGCTACGTGTTCGGTAGCGGTGGCAGTCATCTCTCTCACTTCACTCAGTAGATGGCGTGGGGGTTAAGTTTATCTGTGGTGCAGGTCTGGCTGGATCCGAGATCCGGCAGGCTAGGACGCGAGAGCGTCGGCGCCGGCCACGATTTCGGAGAGCTCCTGCGTAATTTCCGCCTGGCGGGCGGTGTTGCGCAGACGCGTGTACTTCTTGATGAGGTCCGTGGCGTTGTCGCCGGCGGACTTCATGGCCCGCTGGCGGGCAGCGAGCTCCGAAGCCGCGGCCTGCAACATGGCTGCGAAAATCCGGGATTCGATGTACCGCGGCAGCAGAGCATCGAGAACCTGCTCTGACTCCGGTTCGAACTCGTACAAGGGCAGCAGGTCCGATTCGGAGGCAGGCTGCTCGTCTACAACTTCGAGCGGAAGAAGACGGATGACCGTCGGCTCCTGGGTCACCATGGACTTGAAGCGGGTGTACACAACGTGGATTTCGTCCACGCCGTCCTCTTCGTAGTCCGTTGCAAAATCCTTCAGCAGTGTCGCGCCGATTTCCTGCGCCGTAGCGAACTCCGGTGCGTCGGTGCCGCCGGTCCAGACCCCTCCATAGGAGCGGCCACGGAAGTCGTAGTAAGCCTGTGCCTTGCGGCCCACCAGGTACGTCTTGACTTCCTTGCCCTCGGCGCGGAGCAGCTCATTGAGGCCTTCGGCCTGCTTGAGCACGCTTGCCGAGTAGGATCCTGCCAGGCCGCGGTCCGAGGTGATGACCAGCACTGCGGCACGGCGGATGTTCTCCGGCTCGGTTGTCAGCGGGTGGTCGATTTCGCTCTGGCTAGCAACGGCAGAAACGGCGCGCGTGATCGCGTTCGCGTAAGGCAGTGAAGCTGCTACGCGTGCGCGGGCCTTGCCGATGCGCGAGGTAGCGATCAGTTCCATCGCCTTGAAGATCTTCCGCATCGACGTCGTCGAGGCGATCTTCTGGCGGTAGACCCGAATCTGGGCTCCCATACTTATCCTTTCCTAAGATCCCGATGGCCGGGACTGCCGGAACCCGTCGGGGTTCCCGCAGTCCCCGCCAGCGAAACTAGCGCTTCTGCCTGACGATTTTTTCCTGGTCGACCTGGCCCTCGGAGATGGCTTCATGCTCCTCGTGGCCGGCGCCTACCAGGTGGTTGTCGCCTTCGCCGAAGAAGCCCTTCTTGAAGTTGACGATCGCGTCCTTCAGCGCTGCTGCGGTGTCGTCATCCAGGACGTTGGTCTGCGCCAGCGTGGTGAGGATGGAGGACTTGTGCTTCAGGTGCTCAAGGAACTCGCCCTCGAAGCGGCGGACGTCCTCGACGGGAACGTCGTCCAGGTGGCCCTGGGTTCCTGCCCAGATGGACACGACCTGGTCCTCGACCGGGAACGGCGAGTACTGGCCCTGCTTGAGCAGTTCCATCAGGCGTGCGCCACGGGTCAGCTGCTGGCGGGAAGCGGCGTCAAGGTCGGATGCGAACATCGCGAACGCCTGCATGTCGCGGTACTGGGCGAGGTCCAGCTTCAAAGTACCGGAGACCTTCTTCATGGACTTGACCTGTGCTGCACCGCCAACGCGGGACACAGAGACACCCACGTCGACAGCGGGGCGCTGGTTGGCGTTGAAGAGGTCCGACTGCAGGAAGATCTGGCCATCGGTAATGGAGATCACGTTGGTCGGGATGTAGGCCGAAACGTCGTTTGCCTTGGTCTCGATGAGCGGCAGGCCGGTCATCGAGCCGGCGCCGAGCTCGTCGGAGAGCTTGGCGCAACGCTCGAGGAGACGGGAGTGCAGGTAGAACACGTCGCCCGGGTAGGCTTCGCGTCCCGGCGGGCGGCGGAGCAGCAGCGACACTGCACGGTAGGCCTCGGCCTGCTTGGAGAGGTCATCGAACACGATGAGGACGTGCTTGCCGCCGTACATCCAGTGCTGGCCGATGGCGGACCCGGCGTAGGGCGCCAGGTACTTGAAGCCAGCGGGGTCGGAAGCCGGGGAGGCAACAATCGTGGTGTATTCCAGTGCGCCGTTGTCTTCCAGCGTCTGGCGGATCGCCGCGATGGTGGACGCCTTCTGGCCGATTGCCACGTACACGCAGCGAACCTGCTTGGTCACGTCGCCGGAAGCCCAGTTGGCCTTCTGGTTGATGATCGTGTCGATGGCAATAGCGGACTTACCGGTCTGGCGGTCGCCAATGATCAGCTGGCGCTGGCCACGGCCGATCGGAATCATCGCGTCGATGGCCTTCAGACCGGTCTGCATCGGCTCGTGCACCGACTTGCGCTGGGTCACGCCGGGAGCCTGGAGCTCCAGTGCGCGGGTGGTTTCGGCCTTGATCTCGCCGAGGTCATCGATGGGCACGCCCAGCGGGTCAACGACGCGGCCGAGGAAGGCGTCGCCAACCGGCACGGACAGAACCTGTCCGGTGCGGTGGACTTCCTGGCCTTCTTCGATCCCGGTGAAGTCACCGAGGACGATGACGCCGATCTCGCGGACGTCGAGGTTCTGGGCCAGGCCCAGCGTGCCGTCTTCGAAGCGAAGCAGCTCGTTCGCCATGACCGAGGGAAGGCCCTCAACACGGGCGATGCCGTCACTTGCGGTGGTAACACGGCCGACCTCTACGCGCTCTGCGTTTCCGGGTTCGTAGGACGCCGCGAACTCGTTCAACGCATTACGGACGTCGTCGGCGTTGATGGTCAATTCGGCCATCTGCAGTCCCTGCTCTCCTGTTTCGTGATCATCGTTGCTCACGATGACCGGGGTTTCTATCAGTTAAGTTGTGCTTGTCCGGCTAGCCGGCCAGTTGGCGTTGCAGCTCGCCCAGGCGGGTGATCACAGAAGCGTCGAGCACTTCGTCGCCCACCTGTACGCGGATGCCGCCGATCAGCAAAGGATCAACCTTGACGTTGATCTTGAGCTCGCGCCCGTAGAGGGAGTTGAGCCCCGCCTGCAGACGGCCGGCCTGCGTCGCCGTCATGGGACGGGTGACGCTGACCGTTGCAATCCAGCGCTGCTGGCGCTTGGCGGCGAGCTCGGCAAACCGGGCGACGAGCCTGGTTGCCTTGATGCCGCGCGGTTGCGACACTGCCTGGCCGATGAGGACTTTTGCTTCCTCGCTTGCGCCAGGAACCAACCTCTCGGCCAGGGCGATCTTTGCTGCGCCGCTGGCCTGCGGTTCAGACAGAGCACGCTGCACCTCGTGGCTGGAAGCCACGGCCTGGTTGAAAGAGAACAGATCGTTCTCAAGCTCTTCCAGTCCGCTAATGCCGGAGGCAGAAACGGCCGACTTGTTTTCTGCAACGGCGATAACCACCGTTGCGGCAAGCGTCTCGAGTGCATCGCCGATGTCTCGCGCCGATGCCCAGCGTGAACTGGCCAGTCCGGCCGCGATCTCCGCAGCCTCAGTGGAGACCTTCCCGCTGAACAGCTGCCTGATCAGCGCTGACTTTTCCTCACCGCTGCGGGACGGGTCCGTCAGGGCACGGCGCAAGCCAGCCGAGCTGTCCACCGTTCCCAGGATTCCGAAGAGTTCCTTTGCCAACTGCAGCGATGCAAATGGAAGCCTGGCTTCCAGCCCGGTCAGCGCCTTGGTCAGCGATTCGCTCGATACACCTGCCATTACTTTGCTACACCTGCGTTCTGGTTCTCCAGATCAGCCAGGAAGCGGTCAACAACACGTGCCGCGCGCTCGTCGTCGCTCAGCGACTCACCGACGATGCGGCCAGCCAGCGTGGTGGCCAGGGTGCCCACCTCTGAACGCAGGGACACGACGGCCGCCTGGCGCTCAGATTCGATCTGTACGTGTGCCTGCGCCGTGATGCGCGCAGACTCGGCTGCAGCCTTCTCCTTCAGCTCCGCAAGGATCTGGGCGCCTTCGGCACGGGCCTCCTCGCGGATGCGGTTGGCCTCTGCGCGTGCGTCGGTGAGCTGCTGCTTGTACTCCTCGAGCGCTGCGGAAGCCTCGGCCTGGGCCTTCTCAGCCTTGGCGATGCCGCCTTCGATGGCCTCAGCGCGCTCTGCGAAGGTCTTCTCGAACATCGGGACAACGAACTTGACCACGATGAATAAGAGGACAACAAAGCCGGCGAGGACGACGCCCATTTCCCAGACATTGGGAACGAGCGGGTTAGCCGCTGCTGCGCCTTCGGTGGCGGCTGAGATGATCAGCTGATTCATATTTCACCCGTCCTTATCTACTCGGTTCTGAATGTTCGCTAGTTCTGCTGGACTAGCTAAGAACGAATGCGAAGACCAGACCCAGGATGGCGAGGGCTTCAGTCAGCGCGAGGCCGAGGAATGCGATCGGCTGCAGGACGCGCTGGGCTTCCGGCTGACGTGCCACACCGTTGATGTAAGCAGCGAACACGAGACCCACACCGATACCACCGCCGATGGCGGAGAGGCCGTAGCCGATGAGGTTGAGGGAGCCGTTGATGGAGCCTTCCATTTTTCTTCCTTTCAAGATGCCAACTCTGTGGCAGGTTGTTTGGGTTGCTTCATCCCCGCGTGGGGGAAGTTTAAGGGTGCCTAATGGCTGTCGGCGTGAAGGGCGCCTTCGATGTAGATAGCCGTCAGCAGGGTGAAGACGTAGGCCTGCAGTGCCATGATCAGCGCTTCGAGCATGTACATGGCAATTGCACCGGCCAGGACCAGAACGGAGGTCCCCTTCAGCAGAACGTTTTCCTGCATGACGAGGAACTCAATCCCCGAGCCGGCGATCATAACGATCAGGTGGCCTGCCAGCATGGTGGCGAACAGACGAAGGCTGTGCGTGACAGGGCGGACCAGGAAGTTGGAGATGATCTCGATCGGGATGACGATCGGCAGGATGTAGACCGGGACTCCGGAAGGAACAGTGGCAAGCTTGAAGTAGCGCAGGCCGTTCTTCTTGACGCCGATGGCGATCCAGGTGATGTAGACGATGGCCGCCAGGACGTAGGCACCGCCCACGTGGGAGAAGCTCGGCAGCTGGATGAGCGGGATCGCGCCGTAGATGTTGTTCACCAGGATGAAGAAGAACAGCGTGAACAGCAGCGGGACATACTTCATGAAGTCCCTGCCGCCGATGATGTCCTTGGCGATGCTGTTGCGGACGAAGCCGTAGGCCATCTCGCCGGCGAACTGCAGCTTGCCAGGAACCAACTGCTGCTTCCGCGCAGCTAGCATAAAGAACGTAGCGATAATGACGACGGACAGGATTACCAGCAGCATCTGCTTGGAGAATCCGTCATGCGCACCCCACGGCAGGATCGCCGGCAGGTGCATTTCTTCAATTCCGGGAGGCGTGAAGACTCCTGAATTTTGGGCCGGGAGCGCAAGCGCGATCAACGCGTTTCCTCTCTGCAGTGTCCATCGTTGGGCGTTGGTCGGGTTCCGGCGTGACTCATGCTCGCCCTCCCCCTCGTAAAGTTATTTGGCATTACTGGTCCCGTCCTCGGACGGGCCGCTGGCTGCACCATTCCCGCCAGTCGGTTTTCTCGAACTGGTGAGGCCGTGCATATGGGATAGATAGAATCCTCCCGCAGCTCCAAGCAGAGCGCCTGCGAGCACAATCCAGCGGGTTCCCCACAGATAATCCAGACCCCACCCTATCAAACTCCAGACCATGATTCCGCCAATAATGTAGCTGAATACGGCGATTCCAGCGTTGTAACCGCCGTCACCATTTCCGGTCGACTCGGCTGGAGTGCCGGCCGGTTTGGAGGCGTCGCCGGCAGGGTTGTTCTCGGAGTGGCGCCGCTTAGACATCGGTGCTCCCCCTGTCCGCCTGCGGGTTGGGCTGGGGGTCATTGAAGATCTGCAGCCGGGCCTTGCTGAAGCCATAGATTTCAGCCGCCTGCCAGAACACGACACAGACCACAGCCCCGATCAGGAACCAGCGTTCATGCAGCCACGCCGGCGCCCCGAGGACGAACAGCACGACCGCAAAGCCGATGACCTTGACGAAGTATGTAGCCACGAACAGGCCCACGGCGCCGGACGGATTGCTTCGTCCAACAAAGTGGCCTATCAGGAGACTGACGGCAAAAAACGCCATCACCAGCAGGCCGCCGAACGTACTCGAGAGCAGTCCGACCCAGCCGTTGAAAATCAGGGCCAGGATGCCGGTGAGCAGCAGCGCTCCGCCGGCCGCTGCCGAGCTGAGGCCCAGCAGGCCAAGCCACAGGGACTGCCTGGGAGCGGACGCGCCAACAGATCCGGTGCCGGACGGAGGTCCGGGCTCGGCGTTGGAGGTCATTCGATCCCAATCGTCGTGGGCAGGCGGTGGATTTGGTGCAGGACACACCTGCCCCTGAATTCTACACGAGATAGAAATAATTAAGGAAAACTGCTGGCTACTGCGCTGTATCAGCGCTGCGGCGGCTCAAATACGGCCATGCGGTAATGAGTCCCATGCCCAGTGTTGCCATCAGGTCAACGGCCAGCACAATCTGCCAGGGATACACGGCAAAGGCGAGGCCGCCGAAAGACAGGACGGCGGTCCACATGTACATCAGCATCACTGCTGTGCGGTGGGAATAGCCGATGTCCATCAGCTTGTGGTGCAGGTGTCCGCGGTCCGCCGACCACGGGGAACGGCCCACAGCCGTGCGCCGGACCACGGCGAGACAAAGATCCAGGAGCGGGAGGAACAGCACTGCAAAGGGCAGCACGATCGGGATGATCGTCGGGATACCGTTTACGCGGTCATAAAGCCCGGACGTAATCTGGCCGGTGGACACCACACCGGCCGAGGCCATGAGCAGGCCTATCAGCATGGCTCCGGAATCTCCCATGAATATCTTCGAGGGAAACCAGTTGTGTGGCAGGAATCCCACGCAACTGCCGACCAGGATTGCCGTGAGCAGCGTCGCGAGGTCCGAGCGGTCCAGCAGAACGGCCGTCCGGTGGACCCAGTAGGCCGTCAGGAAGAAGGCCGCCCCGCCGATGATCGCCACACCGGCCGCCAGGCCGTCCAGGCCGTCGATGAAGTTGAAGGCGTTCATCGTCGTCACAATGAGGCCGGTGGTGAGGATGATGTTCACCGGATCCGAGTCGAAGCGGATGGGCTCCGGGATAAAGGGAATGATGGTCATCCGCACGCCCCACACCGCCACCACCAGTGCCGCCGCGATCTGCCCGATCAGCTTGACCCACCAGCGCAGGTCCAGGAGGTCGTCAGCCACGCCCACGAGGACGATGACGGCAGCCCCTGCCAAGACGCCCCAGGGCGCCGTGTTGCCCCGGAAGATGTCCTTCACGAAGAAGGACTGGCTGGCCACGACCAGCGCCACGAGCACGCCGGCAAAGATTCCCAGCCCGCCAAGACGCGAAACCGGGCTCGAGTGCATGTCCCGGCTGCGGATCGGCGCGAACAGTTCAAGCCGGTTGCCGACCAGCCGCGCGCCCCAGGTTGCCGCATAGGACACGATGGCCGCCGTCAGCATCATGCTCAGGTACATGATCATGGTGTCTCCCCCGCCCGCTGCATTTTTTGCCAACGCAGATTCGGGGTGGGGCCGGGGGGACCGTGGGGGCTAGATAGCTGTGGATCTGACGTGCAATAAATGAAACTTCTCCGTCGCCATGCGCACAGACAGGCACTGCATGAGTGCCTGACAGGGCTGTATTACAGTGGACTCTAGTCAAGATACTAACGCCAACGGGTACATCGCTTCGCGTCACACGGCCTCACGCCGGCGGGAAACTTGCCGACGGCTGTGCTGAAAGGATCCCGTAATGACAGTGTCCGTCGCCGTTGCTGCCGTGACGTTTGACCGCCCCCGTGAACTCGCCGTTCTGCTCAGCGCCATCAACAGCCAAACGGCGCCGGTGGCCTCGATTTGCCTGGTGGACAGCGGCACCGTCCCCGCCAGGGAGGTGGCCGAGGAGCACCACAACGTGGACTACGTCCGTTCGGAGGCGAACCTTGGCGGGGCGGGCGGGTTCTCGCTGGCCGTCCTCAAGGCCGTGGCCAGCGGTGCTGAGTGGATCTGGATGATGGACGACGACGCCGAGCCGGCGGACACCGAATGCCTGGCCACCCTGATCCGGGAGGCCGAGGCCCGGGACCTTGAAGCCGTGGTTCCGCTCGTTGTGGCGCCCGGGCACCCCGACCGACTGTCCTTCTTCTTCCGGCTCGACGGCAAAGTGACCCACGACCGTGCCGCGCTGGAAAAGGTGGGTTTCCTCCCGCAGGACGGGCATTTCTTCAACGGGGCCCTGATCCGCGCAGACGTCTTCTTCAAGGTGGGCCTGCCCGACATGCGCCTCTTCATCCGGGGCGACGAGGTGGACTTCACCATCCGGCTGCGCAAGGCGGGAATCCGGTTCGGCACCGTCACCACCACGGCCATCACCCATCCCCACGCCTTCTCCGAGACCCAGCACGTCTTCGGCGCACGGTGGCACGTCATAGTTCCGGAGTCGGCATTCAAGCGGTACTACTACTACCGCAACCGCGGCTACCTGATCCGCCGCTACTTCCGCGTCAAGTCCCTGACAGCCGACGTCGGCGGTTACCTGGGATACTTCCTGCGCCGCGGTGACTTGCGGGGCCTGGCCGACTGGTTCAGGGCATTTTCCACGGGCCTCCGCGGCAAGGGGTTCGGCCCGCTTAAGGACCAGAAGTTCTAGAGGATCCCTGGCCGGGCGCTGCCGTCCTCTGCTGCAGGCGGCGCCGGACCAGCAGGCCAAGCAGCACCCACGGTTCACCCAGGACGCGGTACGCAACGCGCCGCGGGTGAAGCAAGAGCCGCCACGCCCACTCGAGACCGAGCCTGCCGAGCCAGCGCGGAGCCAGCTTTTGGATGCCGGCAATCTGCTCGATGGCACCGCCCACGGCGCAGTAGACAGCGGGAGGCAGCGAGTCGAGGCGACGCCGCAGCACTTCTTCCTGCAGCGGCATGCCCAGGCCAACGAGCACCAACTGGGGCCGCTGCTCCGCGAGCCACGCTGCTGCCGCCTCCTCGATGTCTTCGTTCCAGCCATCGCCGGGCATGCCGGAAACCGTGGCCCCGGGAACGATGCCCCGCAGCTTTTCAACAGCGAGTGCATTGGCCACGGGTCCCGCGCCGAGGACCGCGATCCGTTCGAGCCCGCCGACCTCTCCCAACGCAGGAATCCAGTCCGTCGAACCCAGCCGGTAATCCATGACAGGCGCGGAGTGGTTCTTTCCGCGCCCCCAGAGCCACAGCACCGGGGCACCGTCGATCAGGACAACGTCGCTGTCCTCATAGAACTTGCGGAACTCAGGTTCGGAATGGAACAGCGTGACGCTGTGGAGGTTGTGCCCGACGACGGTCCGTGTTGTGCCGTCAGCGACGAACCTGTTCAGCACCCCGGTGAGTCCGGCGACGTCCAGAGGAGTGGCATCGACCCCCAGGACAGGGACGGCCTGGCGCTGCAGCATCATTCGGCATGGGGCGCTTTGTCGCCCCGGGGTTCCTCGCCGGCAGGTTCGGCTTCCGCAGGTTCCTCGCCGGCAGGTTCCGCTCCCGCAGCCGCAGTGTCAGACACAGCCGCATTGCCGTCAATGTCCAGCAGGCCGGGCACCACTTCCCGGAGCCGTTCAAGGCTCACGGCGCCTTCCCGCACCACCCGCAGCGGGCGGGACGTGGCGTCCACGATCGTGGACGGCAGCGCATCCGATCCCTCGACGGGGCGGAATCCGCCTTCCAGATAGACCTCAACGGACTCGGCGAGCTGGGCTTGGGCTTCAAAAGCCGTCTGCGCTGGTGCCTGCCCTGTCCTGTTGGCTGACGATACGGCCAGCGGGCCGGTGAGGGTCAGCAGCTCCTGCGCCACTTCATCGGCCGGAATCCTGAGCGCCACGGTTCCCTTGGTGTCTCCCAGATCCCAGTCCAGCGAAGGCTGGGCGTGCAGGATGAGCGTCAGTCCCCCGGGCCAGAAGGCCTCAGCGAGCTGGCGCGCCTCGGGAAACACATCTGTGGCCAGACCGTCCAGTGCGTTGAGGCGCGGCATCAGCACGGGAGGCGGCATGCTCCGGCTGCGGCCTTTCGAAGCCAGCAGCATGGTCACGGCCTGCGGCGAAAACGCGTCCGCGGCGATCCCGTAGACGGTATCCGTGGGAAACACCACGCACTTCTTCTCAAGGATGGCACGCCGTGCGTGAGCCAGTCCCGCGGTGCGCTCGTCGTCGGACATGCAGTTATAGGTAGTGGTCACTGCCTTATTCTTTCATTACTCCGCGCCGGACATGGCGAGGACGGCACTGGTTGCGCGTTCCTTGCCGTTGAGGTCCAGGTGCGTGGTGACATCCGTCCACCGTCCCGTTCCGGACAGCATCGCCGCGATCCAGCCGGCCTGCACCTCGGCGTGCTCCATGACGAAGTACCCCCCTGGAACCAGCAGCCGCGCCGCAGAGGCGGCAGCCGCCGTCGGAAGTTCCATGCCGTCCGCTCCCCCGCCGTAAAGCGCTTCCGGAGGGTCGTGCAGGGCTACTTCGGGTTCGTTCGGAATGGCCTCCGCGGGAATATAGGGCGGGTTGGACACGACGACGTCGAACGTTCCGTTGAGTTCCGGCAGGGCGTCCCGCAGGTCCCCGCGGATGAGGCTGACTCCCAGGGGCTGGAGGTTTTTGGCCGCCCAGGCATGGGCGAACTCGCTGAACTCCACCGCATGCACCTCCGCCTCCGGCACTTCATGGGCCACTGACCCCGCGATGGCCCCGGACCCCGTGCCGAGATCCACCACCTTGGGCCGGGCAACACCCGTCCGGACCAGTTCCCGGAGCCGGTCGATGACCAGCTGGACCACAGACTCCGTTTCCGGGCGGGGAATAAACACGCCCGGGCCCACGGCCAGTTGGAGGTAGCGAAAATGCGCGACGCCGGTGATGTGCTGCAGCGGAATGCGGCGGGCCCGCTCGGCCACGAGTTCCGCGTAGCCCGCCGGCGCAGGCGCATCACCCAGCATCATGGACCGCAGCCGGCCCAGCCCGACGCCCAGCAGGTGGTCCGCCAGCAGTTCGGCATCGACCCTGGGGCTGGGAACCCCGGCATCGGCCAGGAGTCCGGCGGCTTCGCGGACGGCGTCGCCAAGGGACTGCCCCGGCCGGGCCGGATCATGCTCGGAGGTCATCTACGTCGGCGGTTCCGGCTAGTCGCCGATGGCGTCCAGGCGTGCCTGCTCGTCCATCTCGATGGCCGACTGGATCACCGGTTCGAGGTCGCCGTTCATGACCTGGTCCAGGTTGTACGCCTTGTAGCCGGTGCGGTGGTCAGCAATCCGGTTTTCGGGGTAGTTGTAGGTGCGGATCCGCTCGGAGCGGTCCATGGTGCGGATCTGGGACTTCCGCTGGGCCGAGTTCTCGGCGTCGATCTGTTCCTGCTGGTGAGCCAGGATGCGGGCGCGGAGGACGCGCATGCCAGCTTCACGGTTCTGCAGCTGCGACTTCTCGTTCTGCATCGCCACCACGATGCCGGTGGGAAGGTGCGTGATGCGCACGGCGGAGTCAGTGGTGTTGACGGACTGGCCGCCGGGTCCCGACGAGCGGTAGACGTCGATCTTGAGGTCGTTCTGGTTGATTTCGAGCTCTTCCGGCTCGTCCACTTCGGGAAGGACCAGCACGCCGGCGGCCGAGGTGTGGATGCGGCCCTGCGACTCGGTGACGGGCACGCGCTGCACGCGGTGCACGCCGCCCTCGAACTTCAGCCGCGCGTAGACACCTTCGGCGGGGTCGTTGGAGCTGCCCTTGACGGCCATCTGGACGTCCTTGTAGCCGCCCAGGTCCGATTCTGTGGCGGAGATGATTTCGGTCTTCCAGCCGCGCGACTCTGCATAGCGGGTGTACATGCGCAGGAGGTCACCGGCGAACAGCGCGGCTTCGTCGCCGCCTTCGCCGCCCTTGACCTCAAGGATCACGTTGCGGGCGTCATCGGGGTCGCGGGGAATGAGCAGCCGGCGGAGCTTCGCGGCAGTCGTCTCAAGGGCGGCCTCGAGTTCCGGCACCTCGGCAGCGAACTCGGGGTCCTCGGCGGCCATTTCCTTGGCGGCAGCAAGGTCATCCTGGATTCCGTGCCATTTGTGGTAGGCCTCCACAATGCCGTTGAGCTGCGCAGACCGCCGCCCCAGCTTGCGTGCCAGCTTCTGGTCAGCATAGACAGCCGGATCCCCAAGCTGGGCCTGAATAGCATCATGCTCATCAAGCAGGCCCTGTACGGACTCAAACATTTTCAAAACCTCTTTCGACTCTTACAAGTCTAGTAATGCGGCAACGAAGGTGACCAACGGAGAAGGCAACCGGCAGTAGAGGCGTTCGGTTTTGCCGCCCCGGGAGTGGCATCGGGCCTGCCGGAGCGTGGTGGCCAAGTCCGTCAGGACGTGGCCACCACGCGTAGGGGCGGGGGCGGCAAAACCGAACGGCGAAGGCGGGGGCGGAATCCCACACGGCGAACCGTGCAGAGTTCCGACACCCCGCCTTTGACTCAGCTACTTGTCGTTATCCGACTTAGCACCAAGCGTCGTCTTCTGGACCTGCATCAGGAACTCGACGTTGCTCTGCGTCTCCCGGATCTTGTTGGTCAGCAGCTCAAGGCTCTGCTGCGTTTCGAGCCCGGACAGGACGCGGCGCAGCTTCCACATGATCTTGACCTCTTCAGGCGAGAGCAGGTTCTCTTCGCGGCGGGTACCGGACGCGTTGACGTCCACTGCCGGGAAGATGCGCTTGTCAGCCAGCTGGCGGGACAGGCGGAGCTCCATGTTGCCGGTGCCCTTGAACTCTTCGAAGATGACCTCGTCCATCTTGGAGCCGGTCTCGACGAGCGCGGTGGCCAGGATGGTCAGCGAGCCGCCGTTTTCGATGTTGCGGGCTGCACCGAAGAAGCGCTTCGGCGGGTACAGCGCTGCGGAGTCGACACCACCGGACAGGATGCGGCCCGAGGCCGGTGCTGCCAGGTTGTAAGCACGGCCCAGGCGGGTCATGGAGTCGAGGAGCACCACGACGTCCATGCCCATCTCCACGAGGCGCTTTGCGCGTTCGATGGAGAGCTCGGCCACGGTGGTGTGGTCGTCGGCGGGACGGTCGAAGGTGGAGGCGATGACCTCACCCTTGACGGTGCGCTGCATGTCCGTGACTTCTTCGGGGCGTTCGTCAACGAGCACCATCATGAGGTGGACCTCAGGATTGTTGGTGGTGATGGCGTTGGCGATTGACTGCAGGATGAGGGTCTTACCGGCCTTCGGCGGGGAGACGATCAGGCCGCGCTGGCCCTTGCCGATCGGGGCAACCAGGTCGATGACGCGGGGGCCGATCTTCTTGGGGTCCGTCTCGAGGCGCAGGCGCTCGGACGGGTACAGCGGAACCAGCTTGGCGAACTCAACACGGTCCTTGAGGTCCTCGGAGGTCTTGCCGTTGACCGAGGTCACGCGGACCAAGGCGTTGAACTTCTGGCGGGCCGACTGCTGGCCGCGGTCCTCGCCGTCGCGCGGAGCGCGGATGGCACCGACCACCGCGTCGCCCTTGCGCAGGTTGTACTTCTTGACCTGGGCGAGGGACACGTAGACATCGTTCGGGCCCGGCAGGTAGCCGGACGTGCGGATGAAGGCGTAGTTCTCAAGGACGTCGAGGATGCCTGCCACGGGCAGCAGGACATCGTCATCGGTCACCTCGACGTCGTCGACGTCGGGCCCCTGGCTGCGTCCCCGACGGCGGTCGTTGCGGTCGCGGAAGCGGTCGTTGCGGGCGTTGCCGTCCCGGCTGTCGGACCGTTCGTTGCGGTCGCGGCGGTTGCGGCGGTTGCGGCGGCTGCCGCCCTCGTCGTCGCCGTCGCGGCTGTCATCGCGGCGGTTGTCGCGGCCGCCTGCGCCCTCGGCGGAGTCACGGCCACCGCGGGTGCGGCCGCCTTCGCGGCGGTCGGTGCGCTGCCCGCCGTCGCTGGTATCGCCGGCCTGTTCACGGGCTTCGCCACGGGTCTCTGCGCGGGCTTCGCCACGGGTTTCAGCACGGGCTTCGCCACGGGAGTCGGCACCGCGGGTTTCAGCGGCACGGGTTTCAGCGGGAGCAACTTCAGCCGGGGCCTCGGCGGTTTCCGCCTGCGGAGCCGCTGCGGCAGCCTCGCCGCGGCGGCGGTTCCGGGTACGCGGCTGACGGCG
>NZ_JBDGML010000130.1:0-23074 GCF_057655195.1 Arthrobacter sp. Soil_N43 | reverse complement strand
GAGCTTTTCCATTACGTCCGCGCGGCCCAGCGCCTGGCCGCGTGGGCGGAGTCGTTGCGGGAAGCTGCCGTCGGCCGCTACTGCGCGGGAAAGGATCCTGCCTAGGATGGAGGCGTGACCGGAGCGCTGACCGTATCTGCCATCCAATACCAGCCCCTCGAGGGCGGTGTCTCGGCCAACGTGCCGGAGCATGTGCGTCTGATCGAGGACGCGGATTCCCACGGTGCCCGCCTCGTGATCTTCCCGGAACTGTCGCTGACCGGCTACGATCTGCCGCTGCTTCGGAGTGCGGACCAATGGTTGGTGCCGGGCGATGCCCGGCTCGCCGCGGTGCGGGAGATCTGCCGGCGCACGGGCGTAACCGCCGTCGTGGGGGCTGCCCTGCGGGAATCCGACGGCACGCCCCGGCTGGCATCCCTGGCTGTCCACCCCGACGGGTCGGAGGAAGCGGGTTTCAAGTCCCACCTCCACGGCGCGGAGGAAGCGCTGTTTACGGCCGGTCCCGGGCCGGCCCTTGTCGACGTGGACGGCTGGAAGATTGCCCTGGCCATCTGTTTCGACGCGGCGCATCCCGTGCACTCCGGCACCGCGGCCGACGCCGGAGCGGATGTGTATGCCGTTTCGGCCCTTTACACGCAGGGTGAGGGGCCCCGGCTGGGCCTGCACCTGGGGGCGCGCGCCATGGATAACCGCATATACACGCTCTTGGCGAACCTTGGCGGCCTGACGCCCCTCGGGCCGTCCTGCGGGCTGAGCGGTTTCTGGGGGCCGGACGGGCTGACCATGCAGCACGCCTCGGGCACGGGAACGGAAGTGCTCACGGCCGTGCTTCGCAGGGGTGCCCTGGAGCGGTACCGGCGCCCGGAAATGTGACGGTCCTCGCTTCCTGTTTGACGCGCTGCCCGAGTTTGACCATCATCACGCGCCCGCATTGTCCTAACCTGCCGGTGACAGGGTAACGTTTTTCCCATGGCTGACACTTCCGCGAACATTCCTGCTCTTGGTACCCTCCTGACCGCGATGGTTACGCCCTTCACCAGGGACGGCGAAGTGGACTACCAGCAGGCGGCGGAATTGGCCGTCAAGCTCGTGGACAACGGCTGCGACGGCCTGGTGGTCACCGGAACCACAGGGGAAACCTCCACCCTCACTGACGAGGAAAACCTCGGCATGTTCCGCGCCGTCAAGGACGCTGTGGGAGGGCGTGCCGCCATCATTGCCGGCACCGGAACCAATGACACCGCACACTCCGTGCATCTTTCGCAGCAGGCGGCCGCCCTCGGAGTCGATGGCCTCCTGCTTGTCACGCCGTACTACAACAAGCCCAGCCAGGCCGGCGTCCGCGCGCACTTCGAGACGGTTGCGTCGGCAACGGATGTGCCCGTCATGCTTTACGACATCCCCGGCCGCTCCTCCATCCCGATCGCGCCCGAGACCATGATCCGCCTTGCGCAGCACCCGAATATCGTCGCCGTCAAGGACGCCAAGGCCGATTTCGCTGCAGCCACACGCGTCATGGCCGAGACCGACCTCCTCTTCTACTCCGGCGACGACGGACTGACCCTGCCGTGGATGGCGTTGGGCGCCGTCGGCCTGGTGGGCGTCACAACACACGTTGCAACCCGCCGCTTCCGGGAGCTCATCGACGCCGTCAACGCGAACGACCTGGGAACCGCCCGCAAGATCAATTTCGAGCTTGAGCCCGTCGTGCGTGCAACCATGACCCGCGTCCAGGGCGCCGTTGCCGCCAAACAAATTCTTAAATGGCAGGGAGTCCTGCCCAACTCGATTGTCCGTTTGCCCCTCGTGGAGCCGGACGAAGCCGAGATCGAAACCATCCGCGAGGATTTGGCGGAAGGAGGGCTGGTCTATTCCTGACGGACTAAGACCGGCACTCTTCCGCCTGGAAAGAAGTGCATTATGACCCAAGTTGCCCTACCCGGCCTCGTCACGCCTCCCCGCCTTGCCGAAGGCACCCTTCGGATCGTCCCCCTTGGCGGTCTGGGCGAGATCGGCCGAAACATGGCAGTCTTCGAAATCGACGGCAAACTGCTGATCGTTGACTGTGGTGTCCTCTTCCCGGAGGAGACCCAGCCCGGCGTCGACCTGATCCTGCCCGATTTCTCCTACATCGAGAACCGGCTGGATGACATCGTGGCCGTGGTGCTGACCCATGGCCACGAAGACCACATCGGCGCTGTGCCGTACCTCCTGCGGCTCCGCAGCGACATCCCGCTGGTCGGTTCGCAGCTGACGCTCGCCCTGGTCGAGGCCAAGCTGCAGGAACACCGCATCCGGCCCTACACCCTGACGGTGACCGAAGGGCAGGTGGAGCAGTTCGGCCCGTTCCAGTGTGAGTTCGTTGCAGTCAACCACTCGATTCCCGACGCGCTGGCTGTGTTCCTCCGCACCGCCGGCGGCACCGTGCTGCACACGGGTGACTTCAAGATGGACCAGCTCCCGCTGGACGGGCGGATCACCGACCTCCGGCACTTCGCCAAGCTTGGGGAAGAAGGCGTGGACTTGTTCATGTCAGACTCCACCAATGCCGACGTCCCCGGCTTCACCACGGCCGAAAAGGAAATCGGCCCCACGCTGGACAGGCTCTTCGGGCAGGCGACCAAGCGGATCATCGTGGCGTCCTTCTCCTCGCACGTCCACCGTGTGCAGCAAGTCCTGGACGCCGCGGCCAAACATGGCCGCAATGTGGCGTTCGTCGGGCGTTCCATGGTCCGCAACATGGCGATTGCCTCAAAGCTCGGGTACCTGGACGTGCCGGAGGGCATCGTGGTGGACCTGAAGAACATCGACGGCCTGCCGGACAACAAGGTGGTGCTGATGTCCACCGGCTCGCAGGGCGAGCCCATGGCCGCGCTGTCCCGCATGGCCAACGGCGACCACCGCGTGGTGGTGGGCCACGGCGATACCGTCATCCTCGCCTCGAGCCTCATTCCCGGCAACGAGAACGCGGTGTTCCGCATCATCAACGGACTGCTGAAGCTCGGTGCCGACGTGATCCACAAGGGCAACGCCAAGGTCCATGTGTCGGGCCATGCCGCGGCCGGTGAGCTGCTGTACTGCTACAACATCCTGGAACCGCTCAACGCCATGCCCGTGCACGGCGAGACCCGCCACCTGATCGCCAACGGCAAGATCGCCGAGGAATCCGGCGTGCCCGCTGCAAGCATCCTCCTCGCCGACAACGGCACGGTCATCGACCTCAAGGACCACCGTGCCGACGTTGTGGGCCAGATCGAAGTCGGCTTCGTCTATGTTGACGGCTCCAGCGTCGGCGAAATTACCGACGCCGACCTCAAGGACCGCCGGGTCCTCGGCGACGAAGGCTTCATCTCCATCATCACGGTCATCAACCGGGCCACCGGCAAGGTGGTCTCCGGACCCGAGATCCACGCCCGGGGCGTGGCGGAGGATGACTCGGTCTTCGACGACATCATCCCCAAGATCAACGCCGCGCTGGAAGAGGCCGTGCTCAGCAATGCGGACCACACCACCCACCAGCTGCAGCAGGTGGTCCGCCGGATCGTTGGAACCTGGGTCAACCGCAAACTGCGGCGCCGCCCGATGATTATTCCGGTGGTCCTCGAGGCCTAAGCCGGCCACGGGCTCCGGGGGCAGGCGAACACAGTCCCCGGACGCCCGGAAATCCGCGGAATCCGGCCCGGATTGGAGTACCGTGGCACATATGGCCACACGTACTTCCCCCGCGCCAAAACGTACCCCCGGCGCTAAATCAGGCACGTCAGCGGGCCGCGCCGGCTCTTCCGCGTCCAAATCCGCCCGGGGCGGGACGTCCGGCGGAACCGCGCGGACGCGCCAGCTGGCCGCCGTCGAACCCCGGCAGCCGTGGCTGCTGAGGGTGATCGGCGGTGCCTGGCTCGGAATTGGCCACCTGGTCGGCGGGGGAGTGCGGCGGATCGGCCACGACGTCAGCGACCTCGCACCGGAAGAACGCCGTGACGGGGCCGCGCTGTTCAATCTTGCCCTTGCCGTCTTTATTGCCACCTTTGCCTGGTGGGGCCTGCGGGGCTGGTTCCCGGATACCGTCTACGCCGTGGTCAACGGCACCTTCGGCTGGATGTCGCTGGTGCTGCCGCTCATGCTGTTCGTCTGCGCTGTGCGGCTGTTCCGCCGGCCGGACGACGGTCGGGGCAACAACCGCGTGGGGATCGGCTTCCTGATCATGACCTTCGCGGGTTGCGGGCTTGCCCACGTCATCGGCGGCCAGCCGACCGTCGCCCAGGGGTTCGACGGCCTGCGCCAGGCCGGCGGCATGCTGGGCTTCCTGGCGGCGTCGCCGCTTGCTGCCATCCACTCCGCCGTGCCGGTGACCCTCTACGGCCTCCTGGCCTTTGTCTCGCTGCTCATCGTTACGGCGACGCCGTTCAGCGCCATTCCGCGGCGCCTGCGGGCTGCCTACGAGCACCTGATGGGCATCGACCTCCAGGACCACGACGGCGATGTCCACGACCGCAGCTACCTTTACGAAAACGCCGCCGCGGCTGCACCGAAAAAGAAGCGCAAGCGGCTCTTCGGCAAGAACCCGGACGGCGACGGGCGCCTGGAGGGCTACGTCGGTGACGAGGCCTTCGAACATGCGGTCATTGACGACGACGACGCAGCGGCTTCGTCGGGCAGCAGCACCCCGTCCGGCAAGGGCGCCCCTGCGGTGGCGCCCGGTGTCCGCCGCCCCACCCAGGCCGAGATCGCCGTCGAGAAGATCAAGGCCGCCCAGGGGCTCGGCTCCAAGGGCGGGGATGCAGAGGGGGACAACGCCACGGAGGCCATTCCGCTCGTCACCCCGGGCATGGTAGCCGCCGGTTCGCTCAACCCGGCGGGTGCGGCTGCTGCCGCGCACGTGCCCTCCAAGCCGGTGGCGCCCGCGCCGCCGCCCACGCCCATCCCGCAGCGCACCGAGCAGCTCTCGCTGGCCGGGGACGTCACCTACACCCTGCCGTCGTCGGACATGCTGACCCCCGGATCCATCCCCAAGGAACGGACGGAGGCCAACGACGCCGTCGTCGCGGCACTGACGGATACGATGACGCAGTTCAACGTGGACGCCAGCGTGACTGGCTTTAGCCGCGGCCCCACGGTCACACGGTACGAGATTGAACTGGCGCCGGGCACGAAGGTCGAGCGGGTCACGGCCCTGTCGAAGAACATCTCCTACGCCGTCGCCAGTTCCGACGTGCGCATCCTGAGCCCCATACCCGGCAAGTCGGCTATCGGCATCGAGATCCCGAACACCGACCGCGAGACTGTGTCGCTGGGCGATGTCCTCCGTAGCCAGAACGCCCGCCGCACGGACCACCCCATGGTCATGGGCGTCGGCAAGGACGTGGAAGGCGGATACGTCGTCGCGAACCTGGCCAAGATGCCCCACCTTCTCGTGGCCGGCGCCACCGGCGCCGGTAAGTCCTCGTTCGTGAACTCGATGATCACCTCCATCCTCATGCGCGCCACTCCGGATGAGGTCCGGATGGTCATGGTGGACCCGAAACGCGTGGAACTGACGGCCTACGAGGGCGTGCCGCACCTCATTACGCCCATCATCACCAACCCCAAGAAGGCGGCAGAGGCCCTGCAGTGGGTGGTCCGCGAGATGGATGCCCGCTACGACGACCTGGCGAACTACGGCTTCAAGCACATCGATGACTTCAACAAGGCCGTCCGTGCCGGCAAGGTCCATCCGCCCGTGGACTCCAAACGCGTCATCCGGCCCTACCCGTACCTGCTGGTGATCGTCGACGAACTCGCAGACCTCATGATGGTGGCCCCGCGCGACGTCGAGGATTCCATCGTCCGCATCACCCAGCTCGCGCGCGCCGCCGGCATCCACCTGGTGCTCGCCACGCAGCGGCCTTCCGTCGACGTCGTCACCGGCCTCATCAAGGCCAACGTTCCCTCGCGCATGGCCTTCGCGACCTCCTCCGTCACCGACTCCCGTGTGGTCCTCGACCAGCCGGGAGCCGAGAAACTGATCGGCCAGGGTGACGCACTCTTCCTGCCCATGGGTGCTTCCAAGGCCATGCGCGTGCAGGGCGCGTGGGTGACGGAGTCGGAAATCCACAAGGTGGTGGAACACGTCAAGGGCCAGCTCAAGGCCGACTACCGGGACGACGTTGCTCCCGAGGCGCAGAAAAAGCAGATCGACGACGACATCGGGGATGACCTCGAAGTCCTGTTGCAGGCCACGGAACTGGTGGTCACCACACAGTTCGGCTCCACCTCGATGCTGCAGCGCAAGCTCCGCGTCGGGTTCGCCAAGGCCGGCCGCCTCATGGACCTGCTCGAGTCCAGGGGCGTGGTGGGGCCATCGGAAGGGTCCAAAGCCCGTGACGTGCTGGTCAAGCCGGACGACCTCGCCGCAGTGCTGGCTGCCATGAAGGGCCAGGAGGCTCCTGCGGCGCCCGACTCGCAGACCGCGGCACTGAGCGACAACGCCAACGCCAACATCGCGCAGGGTGGCTACGCGGAAGACCTCGTCGCCGCCGATCTGGACAACCGTACGCAGAACGTCGAATATTACGACGGCGCGGACGGTTCCGGGGATGATGATGAAGGTTCCGAGGACGCCTGGTCCCTCACTGGGCGGTAGCCGGAAGACGGTAGCCTAGGAAGGTGACTAGCACCGAAGCGACCGCGGCCGGCTCCAACAGCTCCGGGATCTGGAACCTGCCGAATATCCTGACGATGCTCCGCATCGTGCTGGTGCCGTTCTTCGTGTGGTTCCTCATCGCCGATGCTCCGGGCCTGCACAGCGAATCCGGGCCATGGCGCTGGGCCGCGGTGGCGGCGTTTGCCGTCGCGATTTACACCGACAAGCTCGACGGCGACATCGCCCGGAGCCGCGGGCTGGTCACCGATTTCGGAAAGATCGCCGATCCGATCGCCGACAAGCTGCTGACCGGTTCTGCCCTGGTCATGCTTTCCGTGCTGAACGAACTGCCCTGGTGGATCACCGTGGTCATCCTCGTCCGTGAGTGGGGCATCACCGCGCTGCGGTTCTTCGTCATCCGCTACGGAGTGATTCCCGCCTCCCGCGGCGGAAAGCTCAAGACCGTCGTGCAGACCGTCGCGATCTTCCTCTACCTGCTTCCGCTGTCCGCCCTTGCCCCTTGGCTGGTGTGGGTGGCCCTGGCCGTCATGCTGGTGGCCGTCCTCATCACGGTCTGGACCGGCGCCGAGTACGTCATTGAAGCCTTCAAGGTCCGCGCCCAGGGGCTGCGGCACAGGGCCGAGGAGCGGCAGAACCAAGACCCGGACACACAGGAAGGAAAGGCATGAGCAACCTTCACCGGATCGCCGGCGAGACAGTCGCGGCAGCCATCGCGCGGGGCGTAACCGTGGCCACCGCCGAATCGCTGACAGCCGGCATGGTCACGGCAATGCTGGCGGACACCGCGGGAGCGTCCGCCATGCTGCGGGGCGGCGTCGTTTCCTACAGCAATTCAGTCAAGCGGGACATACTCCGCGTTCCGCAGGAACTGCTCGACGCCGTCGGCTCCGTCGACGGGGACGTGGCCGCCGCCATGGCGGCGGGAGCGCGGAGCGTCTGCGGGGCGGACCTGGGGGTGTCCACCACCGGCGTGGCCGGACCGAACGGGCACGACGGCAAACCGGTGGGAACTGTCTTCATCGGCATCGCCACCGCACAGGGCGCCACATCCTATCCCTACAGTTTTGAAGGGACCCGGGCAGAGATACGTGCGCTGGCCTGTGAGGCTGCACTGGCGCGGCTTCAGGAGGCTCTGGCGTCGCTAACCAACCGGGAGTAAGGTTGCCGGGAACAAAAAGCATTACCGAATAGTTGTTACATTGTGTCGCTTCTCCAAGAGGGAGGCGCCTAGGATGAAAAGACCAACAGCGGTTTGCTTTACGGCGAACCGGACACATGAGGGAGCAAGGCGATACAGATGGTAAAGCAGCCCGTATCCGTAAACGGCGTTGTCCGCTGGAAGGATGTGGGCCTCGCCGATCAGGCCAAGAGCGAACAGAAGGAGCGCAAGATGGTAGTACTTCGTCACGAAATTGGTGATGTCCTGCGCGATGTCCGCCAGCGTCAAGGGCGTACCCTCCGCGAAGTGTCGCACAGCGCCCGAGTTTCCCTGGGCTACCTGAGTGAAGTGGAGCGCGGCCAGAAGGAAGCCTCTTCGGAGCTGCTGTCCTCGATCTGTTCGGCCCTGGATGTTCCGCTGTCCAGCATGCTCCGTGAGGTCAGCGACCGTGTGGCCATGGCCGAAGGTGTTGCCGTACCGGACACCGTGCCGCAGGAGTTTGCCCAGCGTTACGGCCGTGACCTTGAGCGCGACCTCAGCACCGAACTGAACAACGAGCTGGCCAAGGGCCTGCTGTCCGGCGCGCGCTAGCACGCCCCCGATTCAGGCTGGTGCAGGAAAAGATTTAAGATGATGGCCCCCGGCAGAAGCCGGGGGCCATCATCATTTTCGAGGATGCTGTCGTTGCCTGGATGCCGTCCCTAGAGCTCGCCGTCCTTGGGGAACCCGTCACGTTCGTACGTGGCATTGAGCTTGGCCATGTACGTGGCCAACGCCTCCAGGTCCTGCACCGGCCATTCCCCCAGCCGTTCCCGGAAGACCTGACGCCGGGCGTCCTGCACCTGGTGCATCTTCTCCTCACCCTTGGGCGTGAGGCTGATTGTCTGGGCGCGCCCGTCCAGGGGATCGGCCTCCTTGAGCACGAGGCCGATGCTCTCGAGGAATGCGATCTGCCGGCTCACGGATGGCTTGCCCACGCCGATGCAGGACGCCAGCTCGGTCAGCCGGATGGGTCCCGTCTTGCGGATCATCGTGAGCAGCCCGTACGCAGCAGGCTCCATGTCCGGATGCACCTCGCGTGAGAGCTGCTGGGAGACGGAGCGGGCGCGCCGCCAAAAAATACTGATTTGATGCTCCACTGACTTCAGCGCGGCATCAAGTGTGTCCTCGGAGGGGGCGGACCCTCCCGGGACGTCAACGGGGTTGCTCATGGCAACCATTCTAGAGTCCGCGGCCATGAGAGACTCTATGGCGTGCGGATTAGTGATTTTTGGCGGCTCATGGACGACGAGTTCGGTGCAGGCTATTCCCGCGTGCTCAGTAGCTCACTGAGTCTCGCGGGCGTTGGTGGCCGGACAGCAGACGAGGCATTGGCCTCCGGCGTCAATCCCCGCGACGTCTGGCTCGCCGTGTGCGACGTCCAGGACGTTCCTGCTGAACGCCGGCTCGGCCGGGACATCAAGCCGAGCCCCAGCTAATCCCGTCCCGCGGTCAGAGTCCTGACACGCCGAGCGATTGTTCGAATATCTGTTCGGACGGGACTATGCTTTTTTCAGCGGGTTATCCACATACGCGGTCCCGCCCGGCAACATTGTCACAGGGCGGCGCTAGCGTCAGTGATGACAGAGAACAGGGCCGCACAGGCCACTCCACAGCGAGAAAGCAATAGAGGTGTGAACCATGGCGGCAGCCCCGGATCGTGCAAAAGCGCTGGAAGCAGCGCTTGCCCAGATTGACAAGCAGTTCGGCAAGGGATCGATCATGCGGCTGGGCGATGAAACCCGGGCCCCCATCGAGGTCATTCCCACCGGCTCCATCGCGCTGGACGTCGCGCTGGGAATAGGCGGGCTCCCGCGGGGCAGGGTCGTTGAGATCTACGGCCCGGAATCGTCCGGTAAGACCACGGTGGCCCTCCATGCCGTGGCCAACGCCCAGCGCAACGGCGGCATCGCGGCCTTCATCGACGCCGAGCACGCTCTCGACCCCGAGTACGCGGCCAAGCTGGGCGTGGATACCGACGCGCTGCTGGTTTCCCAGCCGGATACCGGTGAGCAGGCCTTGGAAATCATGGACATGCTGGTGGGCTCCGGCTCGCTGGACATCGTCGTTATCGACTCCGTGGCGGCGCTCGTTCCGCGCGCGGAAATCGAAGGTGACATGGGAGACAGCCACGTCGGTCTGCAGGCGCGCCTGATGAGCCAGGCCCTGCGTAAGATCACCGGACGGCTGAGCCAGACCAAGACCACCGCTATCTTCATCAACCAGCTCCGCGAAAAGATTGGTGTGTTCTTCGGCTCACCCGAGACCACCACCGGCGGCAAGGCCCTGAAGTTCTACGCGTCCATCCGCATCGACGTCCGCCGCATCCAGACCCTGAAGGAAGGCGCCGATTCCGTCGGCAACCGCACCAAGGCCAAGATCGTCAAGAACAAGATGGCCCCGCCCTTCAAGATCGCCGAATTCGACATCATCTACGGCCAGGGCATCTCCCGCGAGGGCGGCATCATCGACATGGGCGTGGAGCACGGCATCATCAAGAAGTCCGGTTCCTGGTTCACCTACGACGGCGACCAGCTCGGCCAGGGCATGGAGAATTCCCGGCGTTTCCTCCGCGACAACCCCGAACTGGCGGCGGAACTTGAGCGGCTCATCAAGGAAAAGCTTGGTGTCGGAGTGAAGCCTGCCGCCGATGCTGAGGCGTCACCGAAGCTGAAGGCCGTTGACGGTTTCTAGCGGCAGGCGGCGCGGCCGGGTGCCCGGCGCTGAGGCGGGCCAATCTGCCACAGCGCCGCCGCCCGCAGCCGCGGAAGACAGGGACGCAGACCCCGCCTCAGTGGCGCGGGCCATTGTGCTGCGGCAGCTGACCAGCGCGCCCAAGAGTAGGCTCCAGCTGGAACGGAAGCTGGCCGAACGCAACGTGCCCGAAGACGTCGCCGCCGCGGTCTTGGACCGCTTCGAAGAGGTCAAGCTCGTCGATGACGCTGAATTCGCGGACATGTGGGTGCGCAGCCGTTCCCAGACCCGGAAGCTGGCCAAGGGCGCGCTCCGCCGCGAACTCGCTGACAAAGGGATCGATCAGGAGACAGCCGCGTCGGCCCTGGAGCAGCTCAGCGACGAAGACGAGGAAGCCGCGGCCAGGCATCTGGTGGAGCGTAAGCTCCGCCCGGGTGCAGACCTGTCCGACCGTGCCGAGCGGGACAAGACCACCCGGCGCCTGGCCTCCATGCTCGCCCGCAAGGGGTACCAGCCCTCGCAGGCCTTCCGGATCGTCGGCGAGGTGCTTGACGCCGCCTCCGGCGGCCGGGCCTAGTCTCCGGCGCCCGGTCTAGCCTCCGATGGCCGGCAGTCTCCGATGCCGAGACTGGCTGACTTGAGGGGCAGCACCTCCAGTTGGCCACAGCCGGTACGCTTAACGGGTGAGTCTGACCTACCCTTCCCCCGCATCCGGCGCCGTCCCTGCAGCAGCCGACGCCTCCGGCGCGCCCCGCACCTACCAGGTGCGTACCTTCGGCTGCCAGATGAACGTCCACGATTCCGAACGGATGGCCGGGATGCTCGAGGCGGCGGGCTACGTTCCCGCGGAGGGCGCCCAGGCCGACGTCGTCGTCTTCAACACGTGTGCCGTGAGGGAGAACGCGGACAACAAGCTCTACGGCAACCTCGGCATGCTGGCGCCGGTCAAGGAAGCCAACCCGGGAATGCAGATCGCTGTCGGCGGGTGCCTGGCGCAGAAAGACCGCGAAACCATCCTGAAGAAGGCGCCGTGGGTGGACGCGGTCTTCGGGACGCACAACGTGGGCGCCCTTCCGGCGCTCCTGGACCGGGCCCGCCACAACAGCGAAGCGCAACTCGAGATCCTTGAATCCCTCGACGTTTTTCCCTCCACGCTGCCCACCAAGCGGGACTCTGTGTATTCAGGCTGGGTGTCCATCTCCGTGGGCTGCAACAACACGTGCACGTTCTGCATTGTGCCCGCACTCCGCGGCAAGGAGAAGGACCGCAGGCCCGGGGACATCCTGGCCGAAGTGCAGGCCCTCGTGGATGACGGCGCCATCGAAGTGACCCTCCTTGGCCAGAACGTGAACTCCTACGGAGTGGAGTTCGGCGACCGCCAGGCATTCTCGAAGCTGCTTCGGGCCTGCGGTGAAATTCCCGGCCTCGAACGGGTCCGCTTCACCAGCCCCCATCCGGCCGCATTTACCGACGACGTCATTGACGCCATGGCCGAAACGCCCAACGTCATGCCCCAGCTGCATATGCCGCTCCAGTCAGGCTCGGACAAGGTCCTCAGGGACATGAAGCGCTCCTACCGTTCCGCCAAGTTCCTCGGGATTCTGGACAAGGTCCGGGACAAGATCCCGCACGCCGCAATCTCAACGGACATCATCGTCGGCTTCCCGGGGGAGACCGAGGAGGATTTCCAGGCGACACTGAACGTCGTCGAACAGTCCCGCTTCGCCACAGCCTTCACATTCCAGTACTCCAAGCGCCCCGGCACGCCGGCAGCGGACCTTCCCGGCCAGCTGCCCAAAGCCGTCGTCCAGGAACGCTTTGAGCGGCTCACCGCCCTGCAGGACCGCATCGCCGCCGAGGAGAATGCCAAGCAGGTGGGACGCCGGGTCGAGGTCATGGTGACTGCACAGTCAGGACGCAAAGCAGGGGAGACCCACCGCTTGTCCGGCCGGTCCCAGGACCAGCGGCTCGTCCACTTCACGGTGCCCGACGGCGCCCCGGCACCCCGGCCCGGTGACCTGGTCACCGTAACCATCACCCAGGCGGCGGCCTTCCATCTGGTCGCAGACCCCGCAACGGCCGCCGACTACACACTGCGGCGTTCACGTGCCGGTGACGCGTGGGACAGGTCGCAGGCAGACTCGTGCGGGGCTCCCGCACCGGAGGCCGCGGGCGGCAAAACCGGCGTTTCGCTCGGCATGCCGTCACTTCCCGTGCGCAGCCGCTAGACCGTGGCCGCCAGGCAGCCGCCCGTCATTGCGGTGGTGGGGCCAACCGGTTCCGGAAAGTCCGACCTGGCCGTCGAGCTGGCTCTAACGCTCGACGGCGAAGTGATCAATGCTGACGCCATGCAGTTCTATCGCGGCATGGACATCGGAACGGCCAAGATCACCGAACCCGAGCGCAGGGGAATACCGCACCATCTGCTGGACATCCTTGACGTGACCGAGGAAGCATCGGTCTCCGAGTTCCAGCAGCAGGCAAGGGCTGCAGTCACGGATATCCACCGCCGGGGTAAGCGGGCTATCCTCGCGGGCGGGTCCGGGTTGTATGTCCGTGCAGCCCTCGACGTCCTGGAATTTCCGGGCACCGACCCCGGCATCCGTGCCCGCCTCGAGCAGGAACACGCCGACGCCGGAACTGCGCCGCTGCTGCAACGACTCCGGGAGGCCGACCCCGTCTCCGCAGGCCGGCTCGGAGATGCCCGCCGGATCATCCGGGCGCTGGAGGTCTTCGAACTGACAGGACGCCCGTTCAGCTCCTTCATGCCCAGCCGGGAGTACGTCCAGCCGGCCGTGCAGATCGGCCTGGCAGTTGACCGTGACGAGCTGCGCGAACGCCTGGCGGCCCGGGTCCACCGCATGGTGGACCGCGGACTGCTGGCCGAGGTCGAACGGCTGGATGCTGCCGGACTCCGACGCGGCCGGACGGCGCCCCGGGCCCTGGGCTATGCCCAGTTCCTCAAAGTGCTCGACGGCGAAGCCGACGTTGCGCAGGCGGCGGAGGAAACCATCGTGGCCACCCGCCAGTTCGCCCGCCGCCAGCTCACCTGGTTCCGGGCCGACCCGCGCATCGCCTGGCTGGACTGGCAGGATCCCGCCCTGGCGGCCAAGGCCGCAGCCCTCTGCGCCTGACGCCCGCCCGCTCACAGCAGGGCGGCTGTTTTCCGGGACCCCGCGGCGTGCGGGTAACCTTGAAGCATGAATGAAGCCCTTGCAGAAACCTCCGAGCGCGCCATCTCACAACTGAGCGGCCTCCGCTTCTCCAAGGGCCACGGAACCGGCAATGACTTCGTCCTGATCGCCGACCCCGAGGGCATGCAGGCCATTTCCCCGGAACAGGTCGCGGAGCTGTGCGACCGCCACCGCGGCATCGGCGGGGACGGGCTCATCCGGGCCGTCCCCTCGCGCCTCATCGACGAGGGCCGCCGGCTCCTGACCGAGCACCCCGACGCGGAGTGGTTCATGGACTACCGCAACGGCGACGGCTCCCTGTCCGAGATGTGCGGCAACGGCGTCCGGGTGTTCGTCCACTTCCTCCTCGCCGAGGGGCTCGCTGAGCTCCCAACGGGAGGCTCGCTGACCATCGGCACGCGCGCCGGCGTGAAGACCATCGTCCGCACGGCGGAAGGCTACGCCGTGGACATGGGACCGTGGGAGTTCATCTTCCCGGCCGAAGCCGCGGCCCGTGCCATGGACTCCCTGGTCAGTGCCGACGGCTTGGAAGTGCCGCGGCCGGCGCTGTCAGTCAGCATGGGCAACCCGCACACCGTCGTGGCGCTGGCTGAACTGTCCGAGCTGGAAGCCACCAGGCTCTTTACAGCTCCGCATGTTGACCCCAAGCCGGCGCATGGGACCAACGTCGAGTTCGTCGTTCCGTCCGAGCCGCTGGTCCACGACGGCGTCGGCACCGTGACCATGCGCGTCCACGAGCGCGGCGTCGGCGAGACGCAGTCCTGCGGCACCGGAGCGTGTGCTGCCGCGGTCGCCACCCGGCACTGGGCAGGCCAAGGGGCACCGGACGCCTGGCACGTAAAGGTGCCGGGCGGCGTCGTCGGCGTTAAATTCTTCACCGTGGCAGACGGCCACGAGCATGTGGAGCTGAGCGGTCCCGCAACAATCGTTGCTAGCGGGACGCTTTCCTGACCTGCAGGATCCGGAACGACTTGGACGTGCTCTCACGGGTCACCGCGAAAGAATCGTCAAGCTCCTCCGCGAGCCAGCGCTGAAGCGAATCGGACCCCAGGTTCTTCTGCACCACCAGCCAGGCTGAACCTCCCGGCGCAAGGCGGGGCAACCACAGCATCAGCAGCGAATGCAGCTCGTCCTTGCCGATCCGGATCGGCGGATTGGACCAGATGGTGTCGAAACGCAGCTCCGGATCCACGGCCTCCGGCGTGCTGGCCGTGACATTCCCCAAGCCGAGCAGGGCCGCGTTCTCGTTGGTGAGCGTGATGCAGCGTTCGTTGACGTCCACCGCATACACGTGGGCGTGCGGCGCCCGCAGCGCCATGGTCAGGGCGATGGGACCCCAGCCGCAGCCGATGTCCAGCAGGTTGCCCTGCGGGGCGGGGGCAGGGACCTCCGCCAGTAGGACAGCGGTGCCTTTGTCGATGCCGTCCGGGCTGAAGATGCCGGAGGAGGTCTGCAGTCTGCGCGTTTCGCCGGCCAGTTCCACGGTGAGCGGCTTGCGGGTGAACGGCCCGGCGGGCGAGGCGCTGAAATAGTGGGCAGATTCCATAACTGGCCAGATTAGTGGGCCTCCCGCCCGATGGGAAACTGGGCGGGAAACTGGCTGGGTAACTGGATGGGAATCCGGGTGGTCCGCATCTGCTACTCTGGAAGGCATGTTCCTGATCTTTGAGTAGCCGGTATTTTCCGCCGCAGGCTTCCAGCCGCGGCGCCGGCCCCGTGCCTCCCGTTGCGATGCAGGTATACCACCTTCCGCCCGGAGCGCGCCGAACCACACTCAATCAGTCCATTCTTCTGCCGCTCCGGCCTGTGCGCCGACGGCACCCCAGGAGCCCTTATGCCCTCCAGTCGTCAGCCCAGCGCGAATTCTGCGCCCAAGGCAGCCAATCAGCACTATTCTGAAGATGCAAAAACCTTTAAGGAGACCATGACCAGTCAGCACAATTCCGGATCCGAACCAGCAGCCCAGGACATGAGTCCCGAGGAAATCCAAGCTGTCATCGACCGGATTCTCTCCAAGGACGTCCCGGCAAAGAATGCCGCGGCTGCCAACGGCGCAGGAGCCGGCAGCAAGGCCGTCTTTGGCCAGGCGCAGGCCATCTCCCGGCTTGACGAGGAACACAGCACGTTCGACGGCGACCAGCAGGATCTTGAGGAACGCCGGGCCCTGCGCCGCACCGCGGGACTGTCCACCGAACTCGAAGACGTCACCGAAGTAGAGTACCGGCAGCTGCGCCTGGAGCGCGTGGTCCTGGCCGGGCTGTGGACCGAGGGCACCCTCGCCGATGCCGAGAACTCCCTGCGTGAACTCGCTGCCCTGGCGGAAACCGCGGGCTCGGAAGTTCTCGACGGGCTGGTCCAGCGCCGGGCGAAGCCGGATCCCGGCACGTTCCTCGGCTCGGGCAAAGCACTGGAGCTCAAGGATGTGGTGATGTCCACCGGCGCGGACACCGTGGTGGTGGATGCCGAACTGGCCCCGTCGCAGCGGCGCGGACTGGAGGACATCGTCAAGGTCAAGGTCATCGACCGCACTGCGCTGATTCTCGACATCTTCGCGCAGCACGCCAAGAGCCGTGAGGGCAAGGCGCAGGTGGAGCTGGCACAGCTCGAATACCTGCTTCCGCGCCTCCGCGGCTGGGGCGAGTCGATGTCCCGCCAGGCCGGCGGCCAGGTGGGCGGCGCAGGTGCCGGCATGGGTTCACGCGGTCCCGGTGAAACGAAGATTGAACTGGACCGGCGCCGGATCCGCACGCGGATGGCGAAGCTGCGCCGCGAGATCGCCGCGATGAAGCCGGCGCGCGAGACCAAGCGGGCCAACCGCCGTCGTAATGCAGTTCCGTCCGTGGCCATCGCGGGCTACACCAACGCGGGAAAATCCTCCCTGCTGAACCGCCTCACCGACGCCGGAGTCCTGGTGGAGAACGCCCTGTTCGCCACGCTGGACCCCACCGTCCGCAAGACTGAGACGGCGGACGGCCTGGGATACACCCTGGCCGACACCGTCGGCTTCGTCCGCTCCCTTCCCACCCAGCTCGTGGAGGCGTTCCGGTCCACGCTGGAGGAAGTGGCGGACGCGGACCTCATCCTGCACGTGGTGGACGTCTCGCACCCGGATCCGGAGGGCCAGATCGCCGCCGTTCGCTCGGTGTTCTCCGAAGTGGATGCCCGCAAGGTGCCCGAGATCATCGTGCTGAACAAGGCCGACGCCGCCGACCCGTTCGTGGTGGAGCGGCTGAAGCAGCGCGAACCGCGCCACGTGGTGGTGTCCGCCCGTACCGGCCAGGGGATCCCTGAGCTGCTCAAGGCGATCAGCGACGGCATCCCGCGGCCGAGCGTCAAGTTGGAACTGCTGGTGCCGTACCACCGCGGAGACCTGATCAGCAAACTCCACGACTCCGATGCGGAGATCCTGAGTATGGATCACGAAGAGGGCGGCACCCGCGCCGTGGTCATGGTCCGGGAAGGCCTCGCGGCTGAACTGGAATCCTTTATCGCCAATGACTGACCAGGCGGCGGAGCCCGCCGGGGCCGCGGCCGGTGAGGAGTTCGTCATCGAACTCCTCGACCGTGCCGTGGCCGGCATGGGCGGACAAAGCCGCAGCGGCCAGCATGAGATGGCACGGCAGGTGGCGCGGGCGATCGACACCGGCGACCACCTGCTCGTCCAGGCGGGCACAGGCACCGGCAAGTCGCTGGCCTACCTCATCCCGCTGATCGCCCATTCACTGGAAAGCGACAAGCCCACGCTCGTCTCCACCGCCACGCTGGCGCTGCAGACACAGATCGTGGGCCGCGACCTCCCGCGGTTGCTGAAGAACATCACGCCGGCGCTGGACCGGCCGGTCAAGGTGGCGCTCGTCAAGGGGCGGTCCAACTACGTCTGCCGGCACAAGCTCGAAGGCGGGTTTCCCTCCGAGGAGCCCTCCGAAGGACAGCTCTTTTCGCTCGGCGAGGACACCAGCGTCCCGCACTTCGCCGCCGCCATGGGAGGACCATCCTCGCAGCTAGGCAAGGAGGTGGTCCGGCTCCGCGAGTGGGCGGAAAAGACCGCCACCGGGGACCGCGACGAACTGCTCCCGGGGGTGACGGACCGGGCCTGGCGCCAGGTGTCGGTCACGTCCATGGAATGCCTCGGTGCGCAGAAGTGCCCCCTCGCGGCCGAGTGCTTCAGCGAACTGGCCCGGCACGACGCCGCCGATGCCGATGTCGTAGTTACCAACCATGCCATGCTCGCCGTCAGCGCGTTTGAGGGCCTGGCCGTGCTGCCCGAGTACGACGTCGTGGTTGTGGACGAGGCCCACGAACTCCAGGACCGTGTCACCGGCGCCGTGTCCGGGCAGCTGTCCGTCGCGATGGTGCATGCGGCAGCGTCCGGCGCCCGCAAGCACACCGGGATCACCGTGGACGCGCTGAACAACGCCGCCGCCAACCTTGAACTTGCCCTCGCGGGTGTTCCCAGCGGGCTGCTCCCGAACGGACTCAACGCGGAGCAGCTCGACTGCGTGGACCAGCTGCGTGAGGCGTGCCGGGCAGCACTCTCCGATTCCAAGGGGGACAGCAACAACGCGGCCGACGGCGGTCGGCAGCTCGCGCGGTCCCGCCTCCTCGTCATCCTGGAGCTGTGCGAGCGGCTGCTCGCCGCGCGGGACAACCGCGAGGTGGTGTGGTTTTCACGTAACAGCACCTTTGACCCCCAGCAGGGATATTCGGCACCCGATGAGACGCAGCCCGCGCTGATTAACATCGCACCCCTGAGCGTCGCCGGGCGTCTTCGGGAGGGCCTGTTCGAAGGCCACACGGTGGTCCTGACCTCCGCCACGCTGGCCATCGGCTCCGCCTTCGAACCCGCCGCCGGCGGTCTCGGCCTCCTGGGCGAAGGCGCCCCCAGCTGGACGGGCGTGGACGTCGGCTCCCCCTTCGACTACCCGAAGCAGGGCATCCTGTACGTGGCCGGCCACCTTCCCAAGCCGGGCCGGGGGATGTCGCCGGAAGCACTCGACGAACTGGAAACGCTGATCCGTGCCTCAGGCGGGGGAGCGCTGTGCCTCTTCTCGTCCCGCCGGGCCGCCGAGGACGCGGCCGAGGCGCTGCGCCCCCGCCTGGACGTCAGCGTCCTCTGCCAAGGCGACTCGACCATGACCGCACTGGTGAAACAGTTCGCCGACGAACCGGACACCTGCCTGTTCGGCACCATGTCCCTGTGGCAGGGAGTCGACGTTCCCGGCGGTTCGTGCCGGCTGGTGGTAATCGACAGGATTCCGTTCCCGCGGCCGGACGACCCCCTCATGACGGCACGCTCCCGGGCCGTAGCCCAGGCCGGCGGCAACGGTTTCATGTCCGTGTCAGCCACCCATGCCGCAATCCGCCTGGCCCAGGGCGCCGGGCGCCTCATCCGGTCCACGGATGACAAGGGTGTGGTGGCGGTCCTGGATTCGCGGCTCTCGACGGAGCGCTACGGCGGGTTCCTCCGCGCCGCGCTTCCGCCGTTCTGGCCCACGACGGACCGGAAGATCGCCGTGGCGGCGCTGGAAAGGCTCGCCGGGGCACAGTAGTTCTGGGAACCCCTTATCCAGAGGGAGATCTCGAGCGAACCGCGACCTAAAGCGACCGCAGTACGGACACGACCTTGCCCATGACCACGGCGTGATCGCCCAGGATGGGCTCGTACTGGGTGTTCTGGGGAAGCAGCCAGGTGTGGCCGTCCCGCTGCCGGAAGGTCTTGACGGTTGCTTCGTCATCCAACAGCGCCGCCACGATGTCGCCGTTGGCCGCGTCGCTCTGGCGCCGCACCACTACCCAGTCACCGTCGCAGATCGCGGCGTCCACCATGGAATCACCGGCAACCCTCAGCATGAACAGCTCCCCGTGGCCGACGAGCTGGCGCGGCAGGGGCATGAGGTCCTCCACCATCTGGTCGGCGAGGATGGGACCGCCGGCGGCAATGCGGCCCACCAGCGGAACCAGCGCAGTGTCCGTGGCGCTGGGCAGCTCCGAAACGGACGCACGGCCAGCGCTGTGCTGCGGGGTGCCCTTGTCCCCGCCGGCGGCCTTGGAGACTCCGGCATCCAGCGTCAGGGGCATGAGAACTTCCATTGCCCGGGGGCGCTTGGGATCGCGCCGGAGGTACCCGAGCTTTTCCAGCTGCGAGAGCTGGTGGGTGACGCTGGACAGGCTGGCCAGGCCAACGGTGTCGCCAATCTCCCGCATGGAGGGAGGGTACCCGTTGTCGTTGACCGAGCGCTGGATGGTTTCCAGGATCTTCTTCTGCCGGACGGTGAGTCCCTTGGGTGCTGTCCGGGACCGCTGGCTGCGCTGGGTAGCTTTGCCGTCGGAGGCTTGTGCTGCCATGTTCGCCAACGCCTTTCGTTCCTCCCGGCTTGCTTTGGCCGCAGTTGCCGGGAACTTCCGGCCTGAAATGTCAGACCCTGCTGATCAACTGCAGAAGTGGTTGTTCTTTGATTTCAAACGTAGGCCAGCCACAAGGCTTTTTCAAACATTTGTTCTAGCGAGTCTCGACTTTATTCGTCGATAAGTGCTAAAACTGGAGAAGCAAAGTTCGAACATGTGTTCTAGTTCAGCTGCGGAGCGGCCCGGCCATTCGAAAATGCCGGCGGATGCCCGGCGGACCGGGGCACACCGGGCAGCACAGAGTAGTCCAGGAGGGCTCAGTTCATGTCAGCTACAACAGCAGTTCACCATTCTCGTCACCAGAAGCCCCTGGGCACCCAGGGCCTGCAGGCCGGCGGGCGGCCTGGCCCGCAGACGGGCAAGCCTCCGCGGCTGCGGCTCACCCGCCGCGGGCGGATCGTCCTGATCGGGTTGCCGCTGGTACTTCTGGCTGCGCTTCTCCTGTCTCTCACCGGCCTGCTGAACTCCCCGGCCAAGGCAGCAGACGCCGCCGGCGGGCTGTCTGTGACGGAGACCGTTTCCGTGACGGTGCAGCCAGGGGAATCGCTGTGGGCCATTGCGGGGAGTGTTGATCCGGCCAGGGACCCGCGCGATGTCATCGCGGATATTGTCCAGCTGAACAACCTGGAGAACGGCAAGGTCATGCCGGGGCAGCAGCTGTTCGTCCCGTCCAAGTAGGCCTTGATCCGTCGCGGCGGGTCCTGCCAGTCCTGCCTGAGCTGTCACGGTTTCCCGTTCGCCGTCCCGGGCACTTAAACTGTCCAAGTGACTGACCAGCTTGAGCGACTGAACCGACTGCCCCTCCGGACCAATCTACGGGGGCTGACACCTTACGGGGCGCCGCAGCTGGACGTGCCGATCCTGCTCAATGTCAATGAGAACACCCATGGGGTGCCGGCTGATGTCCGCGCCGCCATTTCCGAGGCCGTGACTGAGGCCGCAGCAGGCCTCAACCGTTATCCAGACCGGGAATTCACCGAGCTCCGGGAGGCGCTGGCGGAATACCTGGGCCACGGGCTTGCTGCCGAAAACATCTGGGCCGCCAACGGTTCCAACGAAGTCCTCCAGCAGATACTGCAGGCGTTCGGCGGACCCGGACGAAAGGCCCTGGGCTTTCCGCCCACGTATTCCATGTACCCGCTGCTGGCCAGCGGAACGGACACCGAATACATCGTGGGGCAGCGCGCGGAGGACTATGGCCTGAGCGCTGAGTCCGCAGCCCGCCAGGTCAGGGAACTGCAGCCGAATGTCGTGTTCCTCTGCTCGCCCAACAATCCCACCGGCACCGGCCTGGGGCTGGATGTGGTGGAAGCTGTCTACGAAGCCGGCGAATCCAGCCGGACCATCGTCATCGTCGATGAGGCGTACCACGAATTCGCCCATGACGGCACCCCCAGCGCCCTCACCCTGTTGCCGGGCCGTGAGCGGCTCATTGTCTCCCGGACCATGAGCAAGGCCTTTGCCCTGGCGGGCGCCCGTCTCGGCTACATGGCGGCTGCCCCCGAGGTGGCCGACGCCCTGCGCCTTGTCCGCCTCCCGTACCACCTGTCCGCGATCACCCAGGCCACCGCCCTGGCGGCGCTCCGGCACCGCGAGGCGCTCATGGCCGACGTTGAGGACATCAAGCGCCAGCGCGACAGGATCGTCACCGAACTCACCAGGATGGGGCTTCGCCCCGCTGCGTCGGACTCGAACTACGTCTTCTTCGGCGGGCTCGAGAACCCGCACGAGGTCTGGCAGGCGCTGCTGGACACCGGGGTCCTGATCAGGGACGTCGGCATCCCGGGCCACCTGCGGGTCACGGCCGGCACTGAGACGGAAACCACAGCCTTCCTGGAAGCGCTGGAACGCATCCTGGCAAGGCAGGCTGCACTTCCCGCCTAAACTTGGGGGTAGACCCCGCAACGTCTGCACCCTCCTTCGTCAAAAAGGACACCTATCACTATGAGCGACACCGGAATCAAGGCTGCCGAGTCCCGGACTGCACGCCTCGAGCGTGCCACCAGCGAATCTTCCGTTCTGGTGGAAATCAACCTCTACGGCACCGGCGTTTCAGACATCAGCACCTCGGTCCCGTTCTACGACCACATGCTGACCGCACTGTGCAAGCACTCACTCATCGACATGACGGTCAAGGCAACCGGCGACATCCACATCGATGTGCACCACACTGTGGAGGACGTGGCCATCACCTTCGGTGAGGTGCTGCGGACCGCCCTTGGCAACAAAGCCGGCATCCGACGCTTCGGCGAAGCCACCGTCCCGCTGGACGAGGCGCTGGCCCACGCCGTTGTCGATGTGTCCGGCAGGCCCTACCTGGTGCACGGCGGGGAACCGGCCGGCCAGGAGTACCACCTCATTGGCGGCCACTTCACCGGGTCGCTCACGCGCCACGTCTTCGAGGCCATCACCCTGCACGCCGGCATCTGCCTGCACATGAACGTCATCGCCGGCCGCGACCCGCACCACATTGTCGAAGCCCAGTTCAAGGCGTTCGCCAGGGCGCTGCGTGCCGCCGTCGAGCCCGACCCCCGCGTTGAAGGCATTCCGTCCACCAAGGGTGCCCTGTGACCGGCAAGGTTCTGCGGGACGGCGCCATCATTGACCCCTCGGCCACGGTCAAGCCGGCCTCGCCCGAGGGGAAGCCCACCGTCACCGTCCTGGACTACGGCTCCGGCAACGTCCGGTCTGCTGTCCGCGCCCTCGAACGCGCCGGCGCCGAAGTGATCCTTAGCTCCAAGCCGGAGGACGTCCTCAACGCCGACGGCCTGGTGGTTCCCGGGGTTGGTGCCTTCGAGACCGTCATGCGCGAACTGAAAGCCGTGGACGCCATCCGTATGATCGGCCGCCGGGTTGCCGGCGGACGGCCCGTCCTCGGCATCTGCGTGGGCCTTCAGGTGCTGTTCGAAGCCGGCGTGGAACACGGGACCGAAGCCGAGGGCA
>NZ_JBDGML010000129.1:0-91478 GCF_057655195.1 Arthrobacter sp. Soil_N43 | reverse complement strand
CCCGGCCCTCGTGGCTGACTGCTTCGCTTCTGCCTTGGCCAGTTCCACTTCCTGACGCATTAGGGTGGAGAGGTCGGGGGTGACATCACCCAGGAGATCCCCGAGGGACGTGGTGTCCGCTTTGGCATGCGCGGCGGTGGGAGGTGTCTCCGGTATCTGGCTGCTCACAGTGGACGACCTCCGCCCTCGACGTACGGGTCATCAGGATCGCGCAGCGGGACGCCCGCAGAACCGTTGCTTTCAAAGCCCGGACGGGCAGGCTCACCGTACACAGTCTCTGCATACGTCGTCGGAGTAGCCGGCGGTTGTACGGGGTACTGCGGCAGGACGCCGCCTGAGGTGCCGGTCGTGGTTCCTGTTGCAGGGGCACCGGCCTGCAGGCTGCGGCCGAGACGGCCAGCGAGCACACCGGCTCCGGCGGCGAGGACCAGGAAAGTGCCCGGTCGCTGGCGGGCGAAGGACTTGACCTCGTCCAGCAGCGAGCCCGGATCCCTGTTGTCGAGCCAGGACGCAACAGATTCTGATCGGTCGGCGGCCTGGCGGATGAGATCCGAGGCCACGCCCTGCTGGTCCGGCGCGTCGGCCATGGAACGCAGCTGCGAGGAGACGGTCCTGATTCCTTCTGCGGCTTTCTGCTGCTGGGCGCCTGCCTGGCTGGTCAGGTCTGACTTAGCCTGGTGCAGCAGGTCCTTGGCGTTGGTCTTTGCCTCGGCAGCCACATTCGCCGCCTCGGCCTTCGCGGTGCCCGCCACGTTCTGCACGGCACCGCCCGTCCGGCCTGCAATGTTCGCTGCCTCGTCCTTGACGGCGTCCGTCTTGGTGGACGAACCGCTCTGCGGAGTGGTTGGTTCCGTGGCGCGTACGGTGCCGTAAGGGTCCGCGGGGTACGGATCGGACGTCTGCGGCCATTGGTTTTCGGTCATCACTGCTCTCTTTCCGGTAAGGGGTAGCTGCTGCAGATGAACCATCACGCCGTTCAAAACAGTAAGCATGGTTACTAATAGATAGTAAGCATACTTGCCAATTGTCCCGCAAGGTGACGCAGGCTGTTGATGGCGAGCGAGCGCCGCATCCGACAACCAGATACTAAGCATGCTTGCCAAATACTTACTAAGCATGCTTATGGTAGTGGCTGGCGATGTCCTGCAGGGAGGCATTGCCAGCACAAAAACCACATCCAAGGAGACTTCATGCTCGCCAAGGAACACATCGACGATCTGCTCAACCGCAACGGTGACGTCCTGTCCACGGACGGTGACAAGATCGGGTCCGTCGGCCAGGTTTACGCGGACGACGCCGACGGTCAGCCCAAGTGGGTCACGGTCAAGACAGGGCTTTTCGGGACTTCCGAGTCCTTCATCCCGCTCGAAGGCGCACGTCGTGAAGGTGATGACGTCGTCGTCCCGTACACCAAGGACCAGGTCAAGGACGCGCCCCGGGTGGACACCGACGGCCACCTGGAGCCCTCCGAAGAGGACCGCCTTTACGACCACTACGGGCTCGGGGGCGCCGGCAGCGCCTACGCCGGCACGACCGCCGGCCGGGATGGAGACTATGGCCGGGCAGAGGCCGACGGCGGGTTGGCTGCTTCAGGCGGTTTCAACGCCGCAGACGCAAGCGACACCGTGGGCCGTGACACGTCGGGGCCGACCACGGATGACGCCATGACCCGGTCTGAGGAGCGCCTGAACGTGGGCACCGAGAAGCAGGCGACGGGTCGGGCGCGGCTGAGGAAGTACGTCACTACCGAGAATGTCACCCGGACCGTCCCGGTTCAGCGCGAAGAAGTGCGGATCGAACGCGAACCCATTACAGAGGCCAACCGTGGGCCTGCCTTGTCCGGGCCGGACCTCAGCGACGAGGAGCATGAGGTAACCCTCCATGAGGAGCGGCCGGTGATCGAAAAGGAAACTGTCCCGGTCGAACGGGTCCGGCTTGATACCGAAACAGTCACTGACCAGGTGACGGTCGATGAGGAAGTCCGCAAGGAACGCATCGAAACCGACGGTGTAGACGACACCCGCCGGTAACAGCGCGATAAGCGACCAAGTAAGGGGCCAGGGCATTCGCCCTGGCCCCTTTACTTGGTTAAGGCCGGGCGTTCACGTATTCGGGTGAACAACCGCAGGTTAAGCGGCGCTTCCTCGAGCCGCCCGCCGCAAGGCCGCCGGCGGACTAGTAGACGGACCCTTCCAGGAGTTCTGAGAGCCGGCCCGCGGCGCGCCGGAGCTCCGGAACGCCGGCTTTGAGGCCGGCTTCGGTGGCTGTCTCGACGGGGCTGGTCAGTGCGATCGATTCGCTGGGACGGCCGCTCCTGTTGGGGACTGCGACGGCGACCGACAGGACGCCGGTTGCACGCTCATCGGAGGAGTATGCGTAGTCGACCCCTGGCTCCGGCAGGCGTGCGCGAAGCCCCTCGGGCGTAAACGTGCTTTCTTCATGGCCGGCCGCGATGGCCGCAGCCACCACCTGCTGCAGTTCGGCCTCCGAGGCCGCGGCCAGCAGGATCTTCCCGGCCGCCCCCACTGTCAGGGGGAGACGCTTGCCCAGCGGCAGGTCGTAGCGGAGGGGCGAGTCGCCGTCGACGCGCGCGACCAGGATCCTTTCGAAGCCAAGCCTCGTGTACAGGGATGCAGTGAGTCCCGTCTGGGAGGCCACCTGCTGCAGTATCGGCCGCGCGGCCACCACCAGGGGATCGTTCTCCAGGTAGCTTCGGGCGGCGGGCAGGACCGCCGGCCCTATCCGGTATGACTTGTCGGTTTGGCTGACCATGCCGAAATCCTGCAGGACCCGCAGGATCCGCAGGGTGGTCGGCAGGCTCATGCCGCAGGCTCTGGCCAGATCACTCAGCCGCTGGGGCCGCTCCGCGCGCTGCAGTTCGGCATAGACCTCCATCGCCCTGGACAGTGAGCGCATGTTCCCGGCCTTCGGGCCGTCCTCGGTGGAGGCTGAGTGTGTCGAACGTACCGTCATTCTTTCATTCTATGTAACTTCCTTGCGCTTGACAGGCTTTGTGTCTCCTGTCACTATTTCTTCAGACGCAATAGTCTTTCATTCTATGAAATGAAGGACCACGGAACGTAAGAAGGAAACGATGACAACGGAGTCAGTAATGACCAAACCCGGGAGCGCCGCCCGCGTCGCCCCCTCCGTGCTGGTGGGCATCGGCGCATTCGTGGCAGTCGGCGTGTATGTGCTGGTCAGTTCGTTGGAGCTCGGCCTCTGGACCTCCCTTGGCCCCGGCCCCGGGCTGTTCCCGTTTGCGATGGGCGCGGTGCTGGTATCGATGTCCGTCGTCTGGCTCCTGCAGGAGCTGCGGCGCCCCAGCGAGACTCCCGACGGCGTTGACCGCGGCCTCGTGATTGCCGTCGTGGTCAGCCTGGCCGTACTGGCAGCCGTGATGGACCTGCTCGGATTTCAGCTGAGCATGTTCCTCTTCCTCATGTACCACCTGAAAGTTCGCGGACGCCGGACCTGGGTGTCATCACTGATCATCGCCCTGGCCGGCAGCGTCGGAGCGTTCTACGCCTTCAACTACGGACTGAACGTCGCGCTGCCCGTTTCGGCCTTTTCTCCGCTGAACCTGATCGGACTCTAGACATGGACATACTCAACGACCTGCTCGGCGGCTTCGCCGCCGCCATGACCTGGCAGAACCTGATTTTCGCCTTCCTCGGCTGCCTGTTGGGCACCATCATCGGCGTGCTGCCCGGCATCGGCCCCGTCGCCGGCGTCGCCCTGCTCATCCCGCTCACCATGAACCTGGATGCGACCGGGGCAATCATCATGCTGTGCGCCATTTTCTACGGCACCGCCTACGGGGGAACGATCACCAGCGTCCTGCTGAACACTCCCGGAGAAGCGGCCTCCGCCATCACCACCATTGACGGCTACGCCATGACCAAGATCGGCCGGGCAGGAGCCGCCCTGACCATCGCCGCCGTCGGATCCTTTGTCGGCGGAACCATCGCTACGCTCGGTCTGGTCGCGGCCGCCAAACCGCTCGGGGAGCTGGGACTGCTCGTCGGCCCGCCGGAGTTCTTCGCCCTGATGGTGGTGGGCATCTCCCTGCTGGTCGCCCTGGCCGGCAAGTCGATGGTCAAAGCCCTCATCTCCGGAGCGCTGGGCCTGCTGATTTCGATGGTCGGCATCGACCCGGTGGCGGGCGCCCCCCGCTTCACCTTCGGCATGGACAGGCTGCTTGATGGCGTCAGCTTTGTCGCCGTCATCGTCGGTGTCTTCGGGCTGTCCGAAATCCTGTCCTACCGCAAGGACCCGCACGCCGCCACCGTTCATGCCCCGGGGCTGCGGTCCCTGCTGCCGTCACGGACGGAATGGCGGCGCAGCGCACCGTCGATGGCCCGCGGCACAGGCATCGGCTTCGGCCTCGGCCTCATCCCCGGCATGACCGGCTCCGTGTCGTCCCTGCTTGCGTACGGTGCCGAGAAGAAGTTCTCCCGTCACCGCAACGAACTCGGCAAGGGGGCAGTGGAAGGTGTCGCCGGGCCGGAAACAGCCAACAATGCCCACGCCAACGCCGCTCTGATTCCGCTCTTCACGCTCGGCATCCCGGCCTCGCCGACGATCGCCGTACTCATGGGGGCGTTCCTGCAACAGGGCCTCACCCCCGGGCCGACCCTGTTCACCGAGAACTCCGAAATCGCCTGGGCGATCATCGCCAGCCTCTTCATCGGCAACCTGCTCCTGCTGCTCCTGAACGTCCCCCTGGTGGGTCTGTGGACCTCCATCCTCCGCGTGCCGGCATCGATCCTGACGGCCCTGATCCTGCTTTTCATGGTCATCGGCGCCTACACGATCAACTTCAGCGTTTTCGATGTGTTCGTCATGATCGGCTTCGGACTGCTCGGTCTCGCCCTGAGGCACCTGCAGATCCCGCTCGCCCCGATGGTGCTCACCCTCGTTCTCGGACCCCTCATGGAACGGTCCCTCCGTGAATCCCTCGAAATCTCCCAAGGCGACTTCGGCATCTTCGTCAACCGCCCCATCTCCATGGTGCTGATCGGCATCGGGGTCCTGATCATCTTCAGCCCGCTGCTCAAGCTCCGTAAGCCCAAGGCGCTGGACGAAGACCCCGAAACCTAAACCCCACACCAATAATCCGTCCCCAGACCTGATTCACCCCTTCAAAGGAGAAGAACCTTGACCCGCACACGCATCGCAGCAGCCTTCACCGCAGCAGCCCTCATCGCCCTCACCGGCTGCGGCGCCAACGCCGGCACCGCCACCACCGCCGGCGACGACTTCCCCAAGAAAGGAAAGTCGATCGACCTGATCGTTTCCTTCTCTTCCGGCGGAGCCGTGGACACCGCAGCCCGGCTTGTCCAGCCCATCCTGGAGAAGGAACTCGGCACCAACGTCGAGGTCATCAACAAGCCCGGAGCCGGCGGACAGATCGGCTACACCCAGCTGACCAGCGCCAAGCCGGACGGCTACACCATTGGCGCGACCGGATCCCCGTCCGTCGTCGTCTCACCGCTGGATCCCGCACGCGGCGCCAAGTACACGCGCGCCAGCTTCCAGCCCCTCGGCCGGCAGGTCATCGACCCCGCGGTGATCGCCGTGCAGCCCGACAGTCCGTACAAGTCGCTCAAGGAACTCCTCGGCGCCGCCAAGGCCCAGCCGAAGTCGATGACAGCCAGCACCACTGGACTGCAGACCGGCGAACACTTCGCCCTGGCCCAGATCCAGGAAACCACCGGCGCCGAATTCGCCCCGGTGCACTTCTCCGAAGGCGCCTCCCAGGCCACCACCGCGTTCCTGGGCAAGCACGTTGACATCCTCGTGGCCAACGTCAGCGACGTGAACGACCTGACCAAACAGGGAAAGGCACGCGTCCTGGGCATCATGACCGCCGAACGCTCACCCTCGCTGCCGGACGTTCCCACCTTCAAGGAATCCGGCTATGACGTGGAAGCCGGAACCGCCCGTGGCTACTCCGCACCGGCCGGGCTGCCTGACGCCGTCGCCAAGAAGCTCGAAGCGGCAATCCAGAAGGCCATCGAGGACCCGGCCGTCGTCCAGAAGATGAACGACCTCGGCCTGCAGACCAGTTACCTCGCCGGCAAGGACTACGAGACGTTCTGGGCCGGACAGGAGGAGGACTTCAAGAAGGTCCTCCCGCTGGTCCAGAAAAAAGACTAAACCCTCCTCCCGACACACCCTCCACGGAAGAACCCACCATGACAACTCCCGTCCTTGAAGACATCGACGCCGACTTCCCGCGCCCCGACCGGGACGTGGTCGACCGCCTCGCCAAACTGCCCGCCGCCAACATCGGCGACGCCATGGACCGGCTCGGAGTCGCAGACTCGGCCATCCAGGCCATCTGGCCTGGCGCCCGCCTCGCCGGACCCGCGTTCACCGTCTGGACCCGGCCGGGGGACAACCAGGGCATCCACCGTGCACTGCAGCTCGCCCGCCCCGGTGACGTGATTGTCGTCTGCGGCGGCGGGGACGAATCCCGGGCCCTGCTGGGTGAACTCATCGGCGAACGCGCCATCAACCTGGGCCTGGCAGGGTTCGCGCTGGACGGCGCAGCCCGGGACGCCGAAGCCCTCGGCGAAATCGGCATGCCCGTCTTCGCCCGCGCCGTGACCCCTGCCGGTCCGTACAAGAACGGACCCTCCCGACTGGGCACCCCCATTTCCTTCGGAGGCGTCCCCGTCCTCCCGGGTGACGTCATCATCGGTGACTCCGACGGCGTCGTCGTCATCCCTCGGGAACAGGCAGCCCAGGTGGCGGACGCCGCCGAAGCGGTCTTCGCCGACGAAACCAACCGGCGGGCGGCCATCGTCGCCGACCGCCACTAAGCAAGAAAGACACACGACAATGACAGCGTGCACCGTCATCGGCCTCGGTGAGGCCGGAGCCACCTACGCGGCCGCCCTCGTCGCCGCAGGCCACAGCGTGACGGGATTCGATCCCGTCGCACCATCCACTCCGGCCGGGGTGATCCGGGCCGCAACCGCAGCAGAAGCGTGCGCCGGGGCGGATATCGTCCTGGTTCTCACGGGAGCGGCCGCCGCGCGGAGCGTCGCCCGGGAATGCCTGCCGGCCCTCCCGGCTGGCAGCTGCTACGCGGACTTCACCTCCTCCTCACCCCACGTCATGCAGGAGCTGGGGCAGCTGCCAGGCGAGGCGCTCTTTGCCGACGTCGCCATCCTCGGACCTGTCCCCACGCAAGGCGTGAAGACCCCCCTGATGGTCAGCGGCCCCGGGTCCCGGGCAGTCGCTGACCTGCTGTCCCCGCTGGGCGCCGACGTCGAAATCGCCGACGGGGAACCCGGGGCGGCCATGGCCCACAAGCTGCTCCGCAGCGTTCTGATGAAAGGCCTGGCCTCCGTCGTCGTTGAAGCGGTCACCGCCGGACGGGCCGCCGGCCTGGAGGAGTGGATCCGTGCCCAGATCGCCCGGCAGCTCGCCGGTGACGGGCAGGCAGTCATCGACAGGTTCCTCACTGGAACCGCCAAGCATGCCCTGCGCCGCTCCAAGGAAATGCAGGACACCGCCAGCTACCTCTCGGAAGATCTCGGAGTCCCCGCCGAGATGACCACCGCCTCAGCCACCGCCCTCACGCGCATCGCCGCCGAGACGGCACAGACGGTGCCGGCCTTGCGCTGACTCCGGCATCAGGCAGAATCAGGAACAGGAACCCCGCGGTGAACCTTCCATCCGCAATGAATCGCAGTCAGGAGCGGCAGCATGATCGGCATCTGGGCCCTTGGCGCCTACCTCGCGGTCATCCTGCTCTGGACCACGCTGATCAAACGCAGCGTCGGGGAGGCCATGATCCTGGGATTCCTTGTGGTGCTTCCCTTCACTGGGGCAGCCGCGGCACAGACCGGATGGGCAGCGCTGTCTTCGGCCGTGACGGACGAAATCGTCTATGCCACCATGGCGTTCGTCTTCATGGGGTACCTGCTGGACAAGACCGGCGTGCTGGACCGGCTCATCGACCTGCTGAACTCCCTGATCGGCGGCGTCAAATGCGGGCCCGCCTGGGTCTCGACCGTGGCGTCCGCGGGCCTGGGCGGGGTGGTCCACAACCAGGCAGCCATCGCCGCGACCGTCGGGTCGGTCACGATCCCCTGGATGGAGAAATCCCGGCTGGACAAACCCTCGGCGGCGACGCTGGTGGCGGGAAACGCGGGAATGGGCATCACTTTCCCGTTCAGCGCCTCGATGTTCGTCCTCGTCGGGTCGGCAACGGTCGGACCACTGCTGGACGTCAACGACCTCGTCCTGCCCCTGCTCATCGGCGGTCTGTGGTGCTTCCTGCACCGGCTGATTGTCACGTGGCTGCTGATACGCAAGAGCGGGATGGCCCCGCTGGACGCCGCTCACCGGCTGCCGGTCCGGGCGGCTTTCGGCCGCGGCTGGACGACGATGCTGCTGTTCGTCGTGGTGGCCATCCCGCTGGTCATTACGTCCGGAGCCATCGCCACGGCTCTCTCGGACTGGAGCGGCGGGGATGTCACCAAGTCCGTCAGCGTCATCGTCTGGATCCCGGTGGTCCTCATCATCACCGGGGCCCTACTGGGCAGGAAGCAGCTGCCGGGCAGCGGCCGTGCCTGGTGGTCGCTGCTGCAGGACTCCGCCCCCAGGTTCGGTGTTGTCGGCGTGACGGTGGTCTTTGCCTTCGCCGGAGCCAACGCCCTCGCCGCCACCGGGCTCCCGAAGCAGATGACCGCACTGCTCAACCAGATGGAGCTGCCTTTGTGGCTGCTCGCGATCCTGATTGGGCTGATTGTCATCGCCGTGGCCGCCCCGCTGTCTGCGACGGCGACGATGGCCGCCGTCGGAACCGTCGGCGTCGCAACCCTGGTTGCCGCGGGCGTCCCGGCGACCACCGCCGCCGTCGCCGTGCTGGTTTTTTCCTCCTGCGAAGCTGCGGTCCCGCCCGGAGGGGCGCCCCTGTATGTCGCCTGCGGCATCGCGGACGTCGATCCGGTCAAGACCTTCGCCCGCCTGCTTACCCACTACGCCCTGCCCTTGCTTGCCATCGGCGTGCTGATCATCGTCGGCGTACTGCCCATCTGAGGAACCAATCCATGCACCAGATCCGACGGGCCGTCGAAGTCCTCTTCGTCCTGACCCTCGCCGCCCTGCTCCTGGGAGGAGTGGTGTTCGTGGCCGGACAGGCCCTTGCGCTGATCGCAGGCCAAGGCAGCTGGCTGGAATTCTTGAACGAAGCCATCAAGACCCCGATGTGCATCGCGGCCTCCATCTGCGCGATCGCCGGTTTCCTCCTCAGCTACAAGCGCCACCAGAACCAGGGGCAGCCCCAGGAAGCAACAACGCGATGACCGGCCCTGCCGAGGACGGAACCTACCCGACATTCGCCGGGCTGCTGGGGCGGGAGGGCAGGCTCGCAGGCACGTCCTGGGGCCTGTTTCCCCAACCGGACCGCGGAACGCCCTCCTTCATCACCCGCGACGCCGTCCTGGAAGCAAGGAACTGCATCAGGACCGGCTCGGTTTTCGGCCTGGACTATCCGGCCGACGCCTTCGATCCCGGAATGTCGCTCAAGCGCCGGGCCCCCCGGCACACCATCTACTCCTCACATCCGGCCCACCGCGACGACTACCTGGACGGGTACTACCTCCAGGGATCCACACAGATCGACGGGCTCAGGCACCGGAGGGCTGACGACGTCGGCTTCTACAACGGCACCCCGGATGACCGGATCAAAGAAGGGACCCCGGACCTTGGCGTCCAGGAATGGGCAGACAACCCCATCGCCGGCCGGGGAGTGCTGGTCGACCTCGACGGATACCGCGCCGGCCAGGGGGCGCCCATCGACCATGCGGCAGGTGAACCGCTCGGTCTTGACCTGATCCAGGCGGCAATCGGGGCCCAGTCGCTGATCCTCCGGCCGGGAGACATCCTCATGCTCCACACGGGCTGGTGCGAATGGTTCCTGGCGCTGCCACCGGAGGACAAACAGCGGACCCGGGACAGCCGGCGGGCCACCGGGGTTGCCCAGTCGCGGGACTTTGTCGCCTGGGCGTGGGACCGCCGGTTCGCACTCCTTGCCGCCGACAACTTTGCCTTCGAGTGCCTGCCCGCCATGCAGGCAAGCCCCTTCCTGAACTCCGCACCCAACGACCACGGCATGATGCACCAGCAACTGCTGGCCAAACTCGGCATGCCGCTGGGTGAGCTCTGGCGGCTTGGACCGCTCAGCCGGCACATGAAAACCACCGGCAACTGGGACGCCTTCATCAGCATCAAGCCTCTGAACATCACCGGAGGAACCGGGTCACCCGCCAACGCCACGGCATTGACGTGACAGCCTAACGCCCGAGCCTATCCGTGGCACCGGGCTCATGAAGCTATTCCGGTATAGTTCACCCCACCGCCTCCGAAACGGCGCGGAATTCGCGGGCACTGACCACCGGCCGGCACCCTACATCCCGCACGACGGCGGCCCACCGGCACACAGGAAGACAGCAGCACATGACTCGACGGCGAGGAATGTCCCTGGCGGGGCAGTATCTCCGCCTGCAGCTGCTGATCGTGCTCGCCGTGCTGGTGGCCGTGGTGGCGATTTCGCTGGCGCAGTCCGCGGCGTCCTTCGAACGCACCGAGGGCCGCCGGGCGCTGTCGGCTGCCGAGACGCTCGCTGCCAACCCCACGGTCCGCAGCCTGCTGGCCAATGCCCAGCCGGGAAGCGGATCCGCCCTGCCTTCCGTCGCTGAATCGGTGCGCACCATCTCGGGGTCCTCGCAGGTTGCACTGGCCCGCGCTGACGGGACAGTGGTGACGTCCTCGGATCCATCACAGGAGGGCCGGAAGATGGAGCTTGGCGACAGCGTGGTGATGGCCGGGCGGGCCTGGACCGGACTGGTGGGCAGCGGGGGATCGGAGGCCCTTTCGGCCCAGGTCCCGGTGCTGGACGAACGCGGCAAAATGGTGGGAATCGCGGCCGTCGGCAGGAGTTTTCCGTCCGTGATGGAGCGGCTCGGGGATGCCGTGCCGAACCTGCTGACCTACCTGGGGGTTGCCAGCGTCCTGGGCGTGGCGGGATCGCTGCTGCTGGCCCGGCGGGTCAAGCGCCAGACCCTGGGCATGGAGCCGGACGAGATCACCGGCCTCGTGGAGAACCGGGAAGCGATGCTGCACGGACTCAAAGAGGGTGTGGTGGCGCTGGATCCCCAGCAGCGGATCACGGTGGCCAACGACAGCGCCAAGCGCCTGCTGGGGCTTCCGGATGACTGCGTGGGCAAGGACTTGGGCAGCCTCGCCGTGCAGCCGTCGCTGACGGACGTCCTCACGCAGGACCAGCCAGGTCCGGACCGGCTGGTCCTGGTCGGTGAGAGTCTGTTGGTGCTGAACCGGATGCCGATCCGCTCGCACGGGCGCGTCATCGGTTCCGTGACCACGCTGCGTGACCGCACCGAGCTGGCGTCCCTTGAGCGCGAGCTCGGCACAACCCGGACGGCCACGGATACCCTTCGCGCCCAGGCGCACGAATTCGCCAACCAGCTCCACACGATTTCCGGCCTGATCCAGATCGGCGAGTATGACGCCGTCGTGCAGTTCGTCAACGGCACCACCTCCAACCGGACGCGCCTCAACGAGGAGGTGACCAGCAGGATCGCGGACCCCGCGCTGGCCGCGCTGCTCATCGCCAAGTCCAGCCTGGCGGCGGAGCGCGGGGTATCGCTGGAACTCGCCCCGGAGTCCCGGCTGGACCGCGTGGACGAGGAGCTGTCCCGGGACCTGACCACGGTGGTGGGCAACCTCGTGGACAACGCCCTCGACGCCGTCACCAACGCGTCCGACGCGGAGGTCGAGGTGGTGCTCGAGGAGGCCGACGGCGGGGTGCGGGTTGTGGTGCAGGACTCCGGCCCGGGGGTCCCGGCGGAGGTCATGGACGACATCTTCCGGCAGGGTTTCAGTACCAAGAATTCACCGGACGGCGGCCGGGGCTACGGCCTCGCGCTGGCGCGCGTGGTGTGCCAGCGCCGCGGCGGCCGGCTGACAGTGCACAACGACGGCGGTGCTGTCTTCACGGCAGTACTGTTCCATAACCAGCGAGCGGGCAGCGAACAGCCCGGCAAGGAGAGGCGGCCATGATCAGCGTCCTCATTGTCGACGACGACTTCATGGTGGCCAAGGTCCACGCCGGGTTCATCCAGCGCACGCCGGGGTTCACCGTCGTCGGAGTCGCCCACACCGGAGCCCAGGCGGTGCTGGAAACGCAGCGGCTGCAGCCCGACCTGGTCCTGCTGGACATCCACCTGCCCGACATCAACGGGCTGGACCTGATGCACCGGCTGCGGGAGGTGGCGCCGGAGCTGGATGTCCTGGTCATCAGCGCAGCCAGGGAGGTGGAGACCGTACGCCGCGCCCTCCGCGGCGGAATCGTGCACTACCTGATCAAGCCGTTTTCCCAGACAGACCTGCAGGAGCGCCTGGAACATTACCGGAACACCTACCAAAGCCTCGCGTCCTCCAAAGACGTGGCGGAGCAGGCCGACGTGAACCGGGTCTTCGGCTTGGAACGCGGGGACCGGCCGCTGCCCAAGGGCTGCAGCGCCGAGACCCTGCAGGTGGTGGAGCGGGCGCTGCACGAGGCCGCGGGGGATGTCTCCGCTGCCGAGCTGGCCGCGCTGGTGGGCACGTCGCGCGTGAGCGCGCGGCGCTACCTTGAGTACCTCAATGACGAGGGGCTGGTGGACGTCACGCTGAAGTACGGCGTCGGACGCCCCGAGCGGCGGTACGCCTGGAAGGCTGGCTGAAGGCGGTCAGGGGCCCGTCCGGGGCGTGAGGGTTTCGATCGCTTTGCGGGCGCTGGCGGTGACTTGATCGACGTCGGCCGTCCCGTCGACTCGGACCAGTATGCCGCGTTCGGCATACCGTGCGATGAGGGGTTCGGTTTCTTCGCGGTAGAGCTGGAGGCGGTGGCGGATGACGTCCTCGGTGTCATCGCTCCGTCCTTCGATGCCGGCGCGGAGGAGTAACCGGCGGACGATCTCCTCGTCACCGACGGAGACTTCCAGAACGGCCTCCAGGGCGTTCCCGGCGCCCTCAAGGATGGCGTCCAGGTCGTTCATCTGGGCCATGGTCCGGGGATAGCCGTCAAGGAGGAAACCGTTCGCGGCGTCCTCCCTGGACAGCCGCTCGCGGACCATGTCGGTGGTGACGTGGTCCGGGACGAGGTCGCCGGCGTCCAGGTACTTTTTGGCCTCGGTTCCCAGGGGCGTGTGGGCGGCCAGATGGGTCCGGAACATGTCCCCCGTGGAGATCTCCACTATGCCCAGCTGTTCACTGAGACGGTGCGCCTGGGTCCCTTTGCCCGATCCGGGAGGGCCGATGATCAACAGTCTCGTCATGCGTCTGTCCGTTCCGCTGGATTTCCGGCCCGCAAGTCTGACCGATTCTACCGGCGTGGTCCCGGCCAGGCGAGGCCTGCAGATTCGGCGGCCATAGCTGGCCGGCCCGCGTAGTGCCGGAAGACTCCGGGTAGTTTCCGCGCCAAAAACGGGTAGTCGCCTCGCGTGACGCCAGGCCGGGGTGCGCCATTGAATAGGTTGTCACAGGGCACAGTCCACAGCGGCGGGGGGAACACCATGAAATTTTCGCGGAAGCCGGTCACACACCGGCACGGATCCGGGGCGGCACACACAGCGGCGTGCGGGAGCATGCCATGAGCTCCGGGCTGGCATCGGCTGTGCAGTTCGCCGGCTCCCTGCCGGGCTCGATCCTGTTGACACTGGGGCAGACGGTGGTGGTCGTGTGCGCCTGTTCCGACATGGTCCGCATGATGTCCGTGCCCCGCTCCCATGGGCGGTATGTGGCCAACACGGTCTTCCGGACGCTGGTGCCGCTGGCGATCCTGACCACGGCCCTGCGGGCGCTGCTGGATGCGGCCTCCGGCGTCTGGCCGAACGTTACGGCAGGCATGTTCGTGCTGGTGGTCCTGACCTACCGGTGGCGCACCGACACCGACGAGGACAGCTGGTGGAAGGGCAAAGGCAAGGCGCTGGGCCGGTGGCTCCGGAAACAGGCTGCGCCCCGGGGCCTGGCTGCCCCGGCGGCGGGCCTGGCACGTGTCGCCCTGCCTCCTGTCAGTCGTTGAAGAGTCCGGCCAGGTCCTCGGCCGTCAGCGCACCGCCTGAGAGCGCATCGCCTTCCATCACGTCGGCGAACAGCTGCGATTTCTTCGCCTTGAGCGCCATGACCTTTTCCTCGATGGTGTCCTTGGCCACGAGCCGGTACACCATGACGTTCCTGGCCTGGCCGATGCGGTGGGTGCGGTCCACGGCCTGCGCTTCCGACGCCGGGTTCCACCACGGGTCCAGCAGGAACACGTAGTCGGCCTCGGTCAGGTTAAGGCCGAAGCCGCCGGCCTTGAGGCTGATCAGGAACACCGGGGCCGCGCCGTTCTTGAACTCGTTGACCACGTCGGTGCGGTTCCGGGTGCCGCCGTCGAGATAGCAGAACTCGATGTTCTCCTCGACCAGGCGCTCGCGGACCTTGCCCAGGAAGCCAGTGAACTGGCTGAAGATCAGGGCGCGGTGGCCCTCGGCCACCAGGTCCTCGAGCTGCTCGAACAGGACGTCCAGCTTGCTGGACCGCACGCCGCTCAAGGATTCATCCACCAGCGACGCGTCCAGGCTCAGCTGCCTCAGCAGGGTCAGGGACTGGAAAATCGTGAAGCGGTTCTTGTTCACGTCCTCGATCAGGCCCAGGATCTTCTGCCGCTCGCGCTGCAGGTGCGTCTGGTACACCTTCTGGTGCCGCGGGTTGAGCACCACCTCAAGAATCTGTTCCTGCTTCGGCGGCAGGTCCTTGATGACCTGCTCTTTGGTGCGGCGCATCATGAGAGGGCGGACCCGACGGCGGAGCTTGTCCAGCTGCCCCTTGTCACCGTTTTTCTCGACCGGCTTCTGGTAATACTCGGCGAACCGCGAGGGGCTCGCGAACAGCCCCGGCGCCACAATCGAGGTCAGCGCCCAGAACTCCATCAGGTTGTTCTCCAGCGGGGTGCCGGTGATGGCCAGTTTGAAGGCCGCCGGAAGCTTGCGGGCGCACTGGTAGGCCTTGGACTGGTGGTTCTTGACGAACTGGGCCTCGTCCAGCACCAGTCCGGACCACCGCCGCCCCGCGTAGGCCTCGTAGTCGATCCGGAACAGGGCGTACGACGTGATCACGATGTCCGCGCCGGCCATGGCCTCGGCCGGCTCTGCCCCGGTTTTGGCAAACGTCTCTCCGATCGCGCGCACCGTGAGCCCCGGTGCGAAGCGCGCAGCCTCCGCCTGCCAGTTGCCCACGACGCTCGTGGGCGCCACCACCAGGAAGGGCGCGCCGCCGTCGGGCGTTGTGCTGTCTTCGGCAACCGTGCTGTCTTCGGCGGCCGTGCCGTCTTCGGCAACCGTGCTGTGTTCGGCGGCCGTGCCGGCCGAGGCGTGCTCCTTCGCGGCGCACATCAGCGCCAGCGCCTGCACGGTCTTGCCGAGCCCCATGTCGTCGGCGAGCACACCGCCGAGACCATGCCGGTACAGGAAGGTCAGCCAGTTATAGCCCTCCAGCTGGTACGGGCGGAGTTCCGCGTTCAGCGTGGCCGGGAGCGGCAGGCCATTGATGCCGCCCTCCAGCAGTCCGCCCACCGCCTCGCGCCAGGCAGTGGCCTGTTCGTCCACGATCCCCAGCTGGGCCAGCTCGTCCCACAGCCCGGCCTGGAAGCGGCTGATCTGCAGCGGGGCGTCCTTGTTGTCCTGGAGCGCCCGGGCTTCGTCAATCAGCGCCCGCAGCTGGTGCAGTTCCGGCAGGTCCAACGAGAAGTAGGCGCCGCTGGGCAGCAGCATGCGCGTCTGGCCGGCGGCGAGCGCCGAAAACAGCGCCGCGAACGATACGGGCTGGCCTTCCAGCGTGATCACGATGCCGAGGTCGAACCAGTCGCGCTGGTCCGTGGCCTTGGTGGAGATCGCTACCACGGGTGCTTCCTCGGCCTCGCGGTAGTCCGCCATGTCGCCCGATGTTTCCACGGACACGCCGGGGGTGTCCCGCAGCCTGGGCAGGACCTCCTCGGTGAACGCCAGCGTGTCCAGGCCGCTGAGTTCGGCTGCGGCCGCGAGCCGCGGCGTGCCCCAGCCGCCGGTGGCAGACTCGCCCAGCTTCGGCACCACATCCCACGGCTGGCCGACCGCTTCCAGGATCCGGGCCTCCGCAGGGTCGTCCCGGTAGCCGTGGTCGCCGGGGTGGCGCCACAGCGGCTGGGCGGTGACCAGGTTTCCGGATTTGTAGTGCCATTCCCAGTGCAGCCGGACCCGGTGGTCAGCGCCGTAATTCGCCAGCAGCGACAGGGTGGGGACGGCCAGCGCCGGCAGCTCCACCGACTCGTCCGACGCCGTCACCCGGGCCGTCTGCTTGAGCTTGGGATAGAAGCCCGTGAGGAAGCGGCTCTCGTCGCGCGCAGGGATATGCAGGGTGCTGCCGGCCGTCACGAACGTCAGCAGCTCCTCGCTAAGGCCGCTTTCCAGCGGCGCCAGCGTGATGACGCTATCCCCGGCGACGCCGGGAAGCGCGTCCCCGCCGGAGGTGACAAAGATGCCGTGCGCCGGACGGCCGAGGGTGCCCACCGAAGCCGGATCCACCTCGGTCCCCTCAACGGTGATGATGGGGGCGAGCTCCAGGCCGCCGCCGTCGTCGGACGGTGCGCCGCCGTGGCGGCTCAGGTTAAGGCCGACGGCGGCGGGCGCCTCAGCGACCCTGACAGGCTCCTGCCCGCGGCTGTGGACCAGGGCCACGCCGATCTTCTTGGCCTCGTCCAGCAGGCTCCACAGGTTCTTGCCGGCGAACGTGTTCATCCCCAGCCACAGGGCGGTTGAGGAGTGCACCCGGTTGGCGGCCGACGTGTGGGCGGCCAGGAAGGACTGCATCCATTCCACATGGGCTTCGTTGCACTCCCGCTTGAAGCTCAGGTAGCTGAGCGTGTTCCACGAGACGTCGCCGCGGATCCACTTGCCCTTGGCGCCCATGATCACCGGACGCGCCTTGAGCTGGCGGACGCTGCGCAACGGATCCCGGCGGCCGGTGTAGGAGAAGTGCGGGGCCGGTTCCTCCACCTCGAACTGCAGCGCTAGCGGGATGCCCCCCGTGGACGGTGTGATGCCGGGCTGCGAAATCAGCGGGCTGAGGGCCTGCTCCCAGTCGGCAAGGTCAGGCGCCGCAGGCTCCCTGGAAAGCCGGGAAACGTCCGCGGGTGCCAGCAGCTTCATCCGGATCGCCGGGTTGTCCTCGGCGGCGAAGAGCAGCGCGGCCACATGCTTGCAGTCCTTGCGGACCGGGCAGCTGCAGACGCCGACCGTGCAACTCCAGCCGCCCGCCTTTCGGACCAGCTTGGCGGTGGTCGAGTACGGCACGTCGGCGCCGCCGCGCACCTTGCCCAGCATCAGCCCGGTGGCGGCGTCGAACGAAATTCCGGCGACACGGCTGCCCATGGCATAGGCGAGTCCGGCCGCGAGGGAGCGGTCGTTGATCGCCGGGGTCTGGATTGCCAGTGCCGCACTCTCGTCCGGTTTGGATGGCATGGTGTGCGCGCTACTTTCGGCAGGTCAAAATCTGCAGGTTATCTGATCCATCTTAGTCAGCCGGGAGAGGCCCTGAAACTTCGCCTGCCGTTCACCTGCCCCTCAACCCCCGGCTGACGGCGGCGCGTACGTTGAAACTGTCCTGAGCACCACCGGCTTCTGCAGTGAGGATTCCCATGACTTCCAACGAGTACCCCGTCGTCTTGACGCTTGAAGGCGCCGACGCCGCGAACAACGAGGTGGTCGACGCCAACGTCACCGTGGTCAATGCCATGTTCCGGGAGCTCCTCAATTCCGGGGAGATCGCCCCCAACGCCCTGCGCAGCTACTTTGTGGACTTTTACCTCACCCAGGCCCTGGGCGGCGGATTCGCGCAATACGTTTACACGGCCGCGGACCGCGGCGAGCTGGACACCTACATCCGCGAGGGCCTTGAGGCCATGGGCGCCGCAGCCCACCTGGCGCTGTTCGACCGCACGGCCGAGGCCTTCGACGCCCTCTCGGAGGAGGAAGCCGAGATCTACCTGGACGGCGAATGGGATGCAGAGACCGACGGCGAGCTGCCGGAGAGTGTCCAGGCCATGGAAGACCTCGACGCCGAGTTCGAGGCGCTGCTGGAAACCGAGGACATCACCGCTCTCAACGCTGCCTGGCTCCGCGGACAGGAGGGGCTGCTGATCCTGGCGGGCGCGGAGCTCGCCGCCCACCTTGCCGCGCGGGTGGCGCGGGTTCCGGACCTTGAAGAGCGCCGGGCCGAAGCCGAGCAGGCGGCCCTCGAGACCGCACCGGAATTTGAACTGATCATCCGCGAACTGTGCGACATCGCCGGCTACACGCTTCAGAAGATCACCATGGGGGATCCCAACTTCGAGCACAACGGCGAGACCGTCCTGGCATGGCAGTTCAGCACGGACCACGGCGACTTCCTCATGATCGAGGACGACGACGAGGCCTTCATGCTCCATCCCGAGACCAGGGAAATCGTCGCGGCGGTGGAGTTCGAGGACGCCGACGAGGTGCTGGTGGACGCGCGGCAGCTCTAGGTCCGATGTGTACAAGCGTACACGTTACTGTGTACGCTTGTACACATGACTGCCGACGACTTTGCTGGAGGCACCCGAACCAACCACGAGCGCATGCTCGCCGGTGACCTGCACATCGCCGACGACCCCACCATGGCGGCGCAGCATCGGCGCGCCGTCCGCCTGACGGCCGAGTACCAAACGGCCTACGCCCAGGACGCCGACGCCGCCCGGCCCATCCTCAGCGAACTGCTGGGCGAACTGGCGGAAGGCGCCCACGTCCGGCCGCCGCTGTCCGTCGACTACGGAACCTACATCCGCGTCGGCAGGGGCACCTTCATCAACTCCAACCTGACCGCGCTGGACGTTGCACCGATCACCATAGGCGAAGACTGCCAGATCGGCCCCAACGTCCAGCTGCTGACGCCCACACATCCGCTGGAGCCCCAGCTCCGGCGGGACAAGCTCGAGGCGGCCCAGCCGATCACCATCCGTGACAACGTGTGGATCGGCGGCGGAGCCATCATCCTGCCCGGTATCACCGTGGGCGAAAACAGCGTGATCGGGGCAGGTGCGGTGGTCACGCGTGACGTGCCTCCCAACGTCGTGGCCGCCGGAAACCCGGCCAGAGTGGTCCGCGAGCTGTGACACTGCCGTCAGGGCCGCCGTCGGGAAGTCCCCGCCCCCGCCGCCATGACCCGGGGCGCAGGGAGCGGCTGATCGACGTCACCCTGGACGTGATTGCCGAAAACGGCGTGGCCGGCACTACGCACCGGAAGGTGGCGGCGGCCGCGAATGTTCCCCTCGGCTCCATGACTTACCACTTCCAGGGCCTCGACGACCTCCTCGCTGCCGCGTTTACCAAGCTGGCCGACATCACGGCGGACGGCTTCGAGGCTGCCCTGTCCTCGGCGGACGGGCCCGGGCAGGCGCGGGAGGCCGTCGTCGGGCTGATCACCGGCGACCTGCTGGGCGAGCGGCGGAGCATCCTGCTCACCTACGAGCTGTATGCCCTGGCAGCGCGCCACCCCAATCTGAGGCAGGTCACCGACACCTGGATGGCCCGCAGCCGTACGGCGCTGGAGCGGCACTTCGACCCGGAGACCGCCCGGATGCTCGACGCCCTGATCGAGGGCCTGTCCATCCACCGCGCCCTGGCCCTGAATCCCATGCCCGTAGAAACGGTCCGCGAGGCCGTCGAAAGAGTTGCACCCGACTCATGACATCAGCGTGCTTGCGATGTCCCTCCGTCGGCCGCGGGGTGAGCTGATCCTGGTCCGTGCGCTTCCTCGGCCCCGGGTTCCTCGTCGTGCAGCACCAGGGCTGTGCCTTGGTGGGCGGACAGTTCGAGGAAAAAGCTGTGCAGGTCATCCACCTGCCCCACCGTCTCGCCGCTGAACAGGTCCTGCACGCTGGCGCCAGGGGGCAGGTGGGTGGACTGGATGCTGCCGGCGATGTCCTGGCCGGAGAAGTTGAGCACGGTGACCTGCAGCGTCCCGTCCCCCAGCCGGTTGACCATGACGAGCAGCCCGCGGTTGGAAACGTCCGGCACATCCAACAAAGTGCCTGTTGCTATTCCGTTCTCTTCCCGTACCTCGAGGATTCGCTGGAGCCGGCGGGCAAAGGAGGCGGAATCCTGAAGCTGCTCAGGGAGCGAACCGTACAGGCTGCGGGCGCGGGGCATGCCTGCCGAGGAGGTCTCCGCGTCCGGGCTGGTGCCCATGATGTCGTGGGCCCCGCGGTTGATCCAGCGGGTGTCGCCCTCGGAGGTGAGCGCGTGGACGTGCTCACGGTCGAGGGCCGTTATGCCGGTGAGGTCCCACCCGGAAAGGGCGAAAACGCCGGGCTGCAGGGCGTTGTACATCGACAGCAGTATGTGGGCATCCAGGACCTGGCCCTCCTGCTCCGGCGTTATTGCTTCAGGGTCGCGGATGCCGAGAGCGGCCATGATGAAGCTCACCGTGGTGCAGGCGATGCCGTTGGTCGTGAACACGGCGTTGTAGGGCGCATTCTCGCCGGTCAGGCACTCCCTCATGGTTTGCTGCACCTGTTCGGCGAGCTGGGCTCCAGTGAGTTCCTGCCCGTTGAACTCGAAGACCTCGTCCCTGTGTCCCGAGGCGAAGTGCATCAGCTCGTAGGTCAGCTCGTCATGGTTCTGCAGCGCGTGGACCAGTGAGGCCTGGTCAACACCGATTTCCATCGACAGGCGGAGCGTCAGCCGCAACAGTTCTGTGTCGGCCGTGACGAGCGCGTAATGGTACGCGGGCCGTGTGATGAAGTCGTAGGAAAGGTCAGGGCCCGACTCGGAGGTCGCCTTGATGTCGTCGATGGTCAGGTTCAGCTCCTGGAAGGAGAACCCGCCGACTTTGCGGATCATGGACCCGATGAGCTGGTTGGCTGCCTCGGAGAGCGGATGCCCCTCAGACCAGCCCGGCTGCTCTTCGGCGCTCTTCTCCACTCCGAGGAAGCCGTTGGCGTCCAGGCGGAGCGCGCCGGTGCCCAAATCAACGAGTGAATGCAGGGCGTCCCCGACCACCAGGCGCATTCCGGCGAAGGTGGGATCCAGCCAGTTGATGGATGGCTGGCCTGCCTTGAAATAATGCAGGTAGACCCAGCGGCGGGTCTTTCCGGTGGTGTCGACAATCGCCCGCGTTGCGCTCCAGTTGGTTTCCTTGACACCGGGTTCGTAGAAGATGACCCGCTGGAGCCGGCCAATGATGTATCCGGCTTCTTGCAGCGCCTGTTCGGACTCAGGACTCAGATTTGCCGAATCCTGCCCTTCGGGCACATCCGGCAGCAGGTGCCAGTCCTCCTCCGGGATGTCGATCATGTGATAGATGCCCGGGTAGTCCCGAAAGTTCATTTCGGCAAGGCGGAAGTCCGCTCCCTTGCCGGTGTGGCCCGGAACGATGTCATCGATGACCGTTCCGCCGTGGTCGGCGGCGACCTCGCACATCTGCCGGAATTCATCCTCCGTGCCAAACACGGGGTCGATCGCCATGCTGATCCGGTCAAAGTGCCCGTCGACGCTGGGAGTCTGGGTCCAGCCGCTGATGCCTCCGGCCAGTTTGACGGGGCCGGTGTGGAGCGCCCTGATCCCGATTTCCCGGAAGGCTTCCCACATGCCCGCATCGCCCAAGGCCGAAAGGAAGGACTGGCCAGGCTGCGTGATGAAGGACAGGGGGTAAGCCGTGAACCAGACGGGAGCACGCTCGACGGCGGCCCTGGGGTTGGGATGTGCATAGGAGTTCTGCCACATGCTGGCCTGCCCGGAGAGTTGCCGGGCCAGCACGTTGGCGTCTCCCAGCATCGCCTGGTTCCGCAGCCACTCGACATACGCCGCGTTGCGGCCGTCAAACTCAAGGGATGGCCTGGAAGCGAGATACTGGCGCCTGCGGGCGATTGGCCTCAGGGCCTTCGGGCGGGCCGGATAAAACTGCTCATCGTACGTGATGTCCGCCGGCTCAGCTGCGGAGTCGACCGGAGCCGAATCTGTTTCTTCCGCCGTTGTTTCGTCCACCACTGTTTCTTCCGCCGCTGCGGAGACTGCCTCCGGTGCTGAAATTCTCTCGTCGGTACTTGATTCCCGCACAGATTTCTCCCTTCCACAGGTTGTACCTCGGTGCCGTGGATGCCTCCAAGACCTTTTGCCCAGAGTTCACGTACCCCTGACCACCGGGACTATTCACCGTTCCAATGAGCCAACGCCACCCTACGTCCTCGATTGGTGCCACTCAACACGCTGATGCGTGTCGAAACCCCCGGTGGTGGGGCGTGGCGAACCCCCGGTGGTTGAGCGTGTCGAAACCCCCCGGTGGTTGAGCGTGTCGAACCCTCCGGTGGTTGAGCGTGTCGAACCCCCCGGTGGTTGAGCGTGTCGAAACCGGAATCTCGACAGGCTCGATCACCGGGGCCGCTGGTTGAGCCTGCCGAAACCCCCGTACGTTAGGCGTGACGACCCCCGGTGGTTGATAAGCCGGTGGTTGAGCTTGTCGAAACCGGAATCTCGACAGGCTCGATCACCGTGGCCGCTGGTTGAGCCTGCCGAAACCCAGTTGTCCACATAGGCAAATGAGTCCTGGTGACGACACCATTTCGCGGTGAGGCTTAAGGAATGCCATACGTGTATATGCTCCGATGCTCCGACCAGTCCTACTATGTCGGGAGCACAGTGAACCTTGAATTGCGCCTTGCGCAGCACCACTCAGGAGACGGAGGTGCCTACACGCGCCGACGGCGCCCGGTAGAGCTGGTTGTGGGCGGAGGAATTCGAACGTATCGACGATGCCTTCTTCCGCGAGAAGCAGGTCCAAGGATGGAGCAGGGCGAAGCGTGAAGCCCTCATCAAGGGCAACTATGCAGCCTTGTCGGGTCTGTCAGTCAGCAGGCGGCCGGAACCTTGATCTCGACATGCTCGATCAGCGGCACTGGTGGTTTGGCTTGTCGGAACCGGGATCTCGACAGGCTCGATCAGCGGCACGGGTGGTTTGGCTTGTCGGAACCGGGATCTCGACAGGCTCGGTCAGCGGTCGGTGCCCGTTAGCTGTTGTGCTTTAAGGCCGTCTCCAGCAGGTCCAGGAATGCCTCATCCACTTGTTCAACTGAGGTGACACGGACCTTTCGGTCGAAGAAGTCACCGCCGCGGACGTGCACTGCCTCGAGACGTCCCCCAATGGGCGCCTCGATTCGCAGTGTCACGTCCACGGCCGTCTTGTTGGCGCGGCTCACCTGTGCGAACTTGCGCCGGGGGCTGTGCAGCGAGACGTACCCCTTGCGCATCTGGATTTCGACACCGTCAGCGGCTGCGGCCCATGCAAGCACGGCATCGGCTATGGGCCGCAGGTGAGGGTGGGATTCGTACTGGCCGTCGATGAGTTCATCTGCGTCGCGGAGCATGAACTCGGGATATCCGAACATTTCCCACGACACGGCATATTGGGCATAGCCGGTGATGCCGTGCTCGTCGCGCATCCAGTCCCGGAGCTCGGCGTCCGTCCGCAACCCTGCTGCGTGCCCCTGCTCCGCCCACCAGTGCACGTCATGGCCGGACTTCCGGAGCAGCAGCGCCTGGTTGCTGTCCACCATGGTCTGCCAGGTCTTGGCAGCGGATTTCAGGTCTGTGTTCGCCATGCTCTGATGGTAGTGCCGGTGTCCGAGGGCATGGGCTCCGGCACTACCGCTTTTGATGCCTTACTTGATCATCTTGCCGTCGGGGGCCACGAGGTACCACACCTTGCCGACGCCCTGGCCGGTGATGTCACCCGGGGCCTTGTCCTTCTCCCACAGGTAGACGGGCATGCCTTCGATGGTCACCTGCTTCTTGCCGTCAGGGGTGTCGATGGTCCCGACCTTTCCGGTGACACCCTCAACCTTGGGGGTGTCGCTGGTGGTGAGGACCGGCGGCCAGGCCACGAGGCAGTCACCGGTGCAGTTGCTCTTGCCGGAGTCCTTCACGTCCTTGGTGAAGTAGTAGACGCTCATTCCCTTGCCGTCCACCACAATGTCGCCCTTGGCCGAGGATGCGGTCATCAGGTCGACGGCGGCGGTGGCCGTGGCCGTGGCCGTTTCGCTGGCGGTTGTGGCGGGCGACTCGGCGGCGGTGGTTGCTGGGGCGGCCGTGGTAGGAGTTGTGCCGGTTCCGCCGCCACAGGCGGTCAGCGACGCGGCAAGGGCCAAAACTGCAAGGCCAACGCTCAATTGCTTGTTCATGTGCTGCTCCTTGGCTCAGGCCGGCGTCTGGGAACCGGCGCTATTGGGAATGACGCATGAAGGTGAAGAATGGTTCAAGGCTTCGCAGACAGACTTGAATGAACTCTTTGGGGTCCGTCCGCGTCTTACATGCGAGAACGCCGGCCCGCACGGGCCGGTGATCGAGCCACTGGGAGGTTCTGGTGCCGCTGGACGAAGATGTGGTTGCCGCAATCTATCGCGAGCATGGAACGGCCTTGCGCCGCTTTGTGATCAGCGCCTCCCACGACCCTGTGCTGGCCGATGACATCGTCCAGGAAACGGTGCTCCGCGTCTGGCAGCAGGCGCCGAAGATCACCGGAAGCATGCGCAGCTATCTGTTCCGGACAGCCCGGAACATCATGATCGACAATTACCGGAAATCCCAGCGCCGGCCACAGGAAGCCGAGGAGCGCGACCTTGCCGACCCGGCGGAGGCCACCGGGAAGGTCGACGAACTGCTCACCCGGGTGCTGATGGAAGAGGCCCTGCTCCGGTTGAGCATGGAGCACCGGGACGTGCTCGTGGCACTGCATTACCGGCGCTTCACGGTCAATGAGGCCGCCGTCCAGCTCAACATTCCGAGCGGCACGGTGAAATCCAGGGCCTTCTACGCGGTGAAGGCCCTGCGGACAATACTCGATGAAATGGGTGTGGAACGGTGAACGGCAAGGAACTCCATGAGTTGCTGGGGGCATACGTGCTGGGCGGCCTCGACGACGCCGACCGGTCGCGCTTCGAGGACCACCTGCAGCGATGCGCAGTGTGCCGGGATGACCTCGCTGAACTGGAGACTCTTCCCGGCCTCCTGGGCGCAGTGCCGGTGCCCGATGCCGTGGCGCTCGCCGTTCCTGGTCCGCGGGTGCCCCACACCGCGGATCCGTCTGCGGTCGTCCCGCAGCCTGTTCTGGACGAGTTGGCGGCCCGCCGTCGTACGGCCCGACGGCGACTGACCGCCCTCGTAGGAGCGGTCGCCGCCGCGTGCCTGGCACTGGGCTTCGCTGCGGCGCCCCTGCTCGCCCCGGCCAATAGGCCGGATGCCAGCTATTCCGTGGTAGCGGATACCGGCATCCAGGTGACCGTGGGCATGGTTAAGAAGACGTGGGGTACCGAATTGGCGGTGGACGGCAAGAGCCTGCCGAACACCGGCAAGCTGTCACTGTGGGTCAAGGACCGGGCGGGAACGGAAGACCGCGCCTGCGCCTGGATGGCGACGCCCAGCGGCAGGGCCAGGGTCACCAGCGCGACCCCGCTGCAATACTCGAGCATTGCCAGCGTCGAGGTTCGGAACGATCAGCAGAAGACGATTGCGGTGATCACCGTGCCGGGCGCCTGAATAGCTCATTTTGTCGCAGCCAGCTGTTCTACTGGTGTCCAGGACGAAGGGGACTCGATGGAGCAGCGCGGCAGGGACCACAGCCATGGGAGCCAGGGGCACAGGAACCATTCTGCCGTGAGCCGGGGGCCGGGAAACCGTGACCATGCCAAGCATGGCCACGCGGGCGGCGCCTATGAAGTCGTGGCGTCCGGTGAGCAGCTTGCCCGGGCCCTGATGTCGACGGGCCGGACCCGTCCGGCAGCGGTGGTCGCCTGGCACCCCGGCACACCCGGGAACAGGATCGACGTCGGCAGGATCGCCCGCGAGGTGGGTGACTTCGCTGATGTCTACTACCTCGAAAACGGCCCGGAGACGTTCCGCTTCGCGGATGCCCTCCCTGCTGGTGCCCACGTATACGGGAACGCTGCGCGGGTCTACTCCGCGGACCTTGCCTGGCTGCGGGACGTCTACAGGAGCCCGCTGAGGATGGCGCAAAGTCCCGTCGGCGCGGCGGCCGCGGCGGAACGCATCATCGAGGACGTCCTGAGTCGGGTCACTGCAGCGCCGCCCGCGGCGGTTCAGCCCAAACCGTTGGATGTGATGTCGGGCGTGGTGAAGGCCTTTGCCAGCGCAGGCTCCCGGGCCATCGTGGAGCTCTCCGGAGGACAGAGCTGCAGCATCCAGCGCGAGCACGTGACTCCCCCTGTGCGGCTCGACTGGATGCTTGCGGTGGGGCAGGCCGTGTCCGGCCTCTATGATCCCGCCGCCGGCACCCTGGACATACGTGCCCTCAAGGTGCTGCCGCGGCTGACCGACATCTATGCGTCCGGTGACCTGGTGCTGGCGCTGGCGGACGAGGTAACACCCAAGGCAGCCACCCTGGCCCTTTTCCCGGGGTCCCGCTGGGCCGTACCCGTCGAACGGATTTCATCGAATCCGCTGGACACCGCTGACAGCCTCGTCACCGAGGGCGAGGTTGTGGTGGTCAGGTTCCTGAGGGAAAAAGGCGCGGTGGTTCTGTCACTCATTGATGTCGATGACGAGGGGGACGTCCGGGTGGCGCCGGAGCTGCTGCGGGGCGGAACTCCCTGGCTCCAGGCGGGACGGCACCTCACGGAACGCGCGGTCACCGGAGAGACTTCGGTGGTCCGGGAAGACGTGCCGCCGGCCACGGCAGTCGGCGCCCCTGTCAGTCCTTCGCCGGCCTTGATCTCGGTGCAGCTGTCCCTTTCCGCTGAAAAAGCTGAGGTGGCCCGGCTCCAGGAGCTGGTGAAGGCGGGGAGCGGCGCCGGGCCGGAGCTTCTTCGGCTGGAGAGCGAGCTGGCGGCCCTGCAGGAGGAGCTTGGGCTGGAACGCCGGCAGGCGGCGGCCAGTGAGGAGCTGCTGGCCGGATTGGCCGCACGGAACGCCAAACAATCGGAGGGCCTACGCACGCTGCGTGCCCGCAACCGGGAAATGCAGCAGGCGCTGAAACGGTCCCGTGACGACACTGCAGAGGCCTTCGAAACAGCCGATGAACGCGTCCGGCACGATATTTATCTGGCCTGGGTACGCACCGTTCCCGGCGAAGATAAGTCCAGGTTCCCTCTTCCGGGGACCTTCGGCGTGGGTCCGGCCTTCGCCGCTTCACTCTATTCCCGGACGGAACAGGGGGCCGTGCCGAAGGCATTGAAAGCGGTCGTGGAGGTGTTGACCGGCCTCGCCGAGCGAAGTTCGGCCCGGGAGGTGCATCCGCTGCGCGCCAACGGCGGCGGCGACGCGCCCCAGCTGCAGCGCGAGGACGGCGCGCGCTGCTTCCGGGCGTCAATCGAGCGTGGCGTCGCGTCTGCGCGGAGGCTGCATTACTGGAAGACCCCGGACGGCGGACTGGAACTGTCCCGTGTGGTGGTGCACGACGACTTCAGGCCCTAGACGGTCCACGAACGCCTAGTACTCCATCTTGGCCAGCCGCGCCCGGACCACCATGTAGAGGCCGTAGCAGATGAGCCCTGCGCCCACGGCCAAGAGGGCGTATACACCCAGCGGCTGGTCGCGCAGAGCCCTCAGCCCTCCGTCGAGTCCGGTGGATTCCTCAGGGTTGGCCGTGACGGCGGCGATGACGACCAGCAGGCCCGTCACGAAGAGGGCCACGCCCTTAGCCGCGTAGCCGGCGATGCCCAGCCCCGTGACGGCCTTGCGGGCCGTGGGCGAGGCAGGCACCCGGATGTGCTTCCTGAACGATTTTTTGACACCGAGCACCACATAGACCACCCCGGTGACGGCCACGGCAGTCCCAATGACTATCAGGAGCAGCACACCGCCCGGTGCCTTCATAAGGCTTACGGTCATGTCGCTCGTAGATTCCCTGTTGTCCTGCCCTGCGCCCCGCGCGAACGCGGCAAGGGACAGGGCCATTGCCGCATAGATGGCGGCCTGTGCCGCCGCCTTGAGCTTCTTGGCCACCTCGTTTTTGGCCGGCAGGTGCTCGAAGTCGAAAATGGCATCACCCGCCCGCCACAGGGCCAGGGCAACGCAGGCGGCGAAGCTGGTCCACAGCAGCAGCGGCCCGGCAGGCTGGCTGCCCAGTTCCGCAACAGCTCCGCTGACGTCAGCCCTGCCGCCCTTGCCGGTGGCCAGCCCGATAGCGATGGTTCCCACCAGGAAATGCAGTACCCCGCTGACTGCATACCCGGCCCGCGCCAGGACTTCGAGGGCGCGGGAGTTGGCTACGTTCTCCGCTTTGTCTGCGGCGCCCTGCAGTTCTCGTTTGATGATCGTTCCTTCGCGCCCGCACAATCCGTGCGTCTGTTGCGGCACTCCGCCACAAGCCCAATCGTGCCACGGAGAATGCCTGGGCAACAGATGGGCGGCAGCACACATGAGGGCAGGACACATGGGGGTCGCGCGCAGCAGGGCCGGCAGGGCCCGGCTTGCGCCGCTGGAGGTGTTGAGTGCCGCTAGACCCGGCGGTAGCAGAGGTCGAAGATCAGGCGGCCGGCCTCGTGCGCCTTGTTCTCGAAGCTGGTGCGGATGCGGCCTTCGAACCGCGGTGCCCAGCCTCCCGTTTCGTCGATGCCCTCGTTGGGCCCGGTATGCTCGGTGCTGACCGGGGCCCGGCCTTCTTTGACCGGGGCACCGCCCACGAGCGATTCGACGCCGGTCTGCCAGACGCGGGTGAGCGGGCTCTCAGGCCCCCGGCGTTCCCCGTCGTGCATGTTGACGAACGCCGTGGAGCCGGCGAGCACATCGCGCACGTGCACGGCGTAATTGGACCAGTCGGTCGCGATCCGCCAGAGTCCGCCCGGCTTCACGGCCCTGGCCGCCAGTTCGGCGAATTCGGGCTGAATGAGCCGGCGTTTGTGGTGTCGGGATTTGTGCCAGGGGTCGGGGAAGAAGATCCACAGCTCGCTGACCGAGCCCGGCGGAAGCATGGTGGCCAGCACTTCCGGGGCGTTGGCCTCCACGACTCGGACGTTGGTGAGGCCCCTGCTGTTGATCTTGATCATGGTGTTGGCCAGGCCGGGCGTGTAGACCTCGACGGCGAGGAAATCCGTGCCCGGGTTCTCCTCGGCGGCGTGGCAGACGGCATCGCCAAGTCCCGATCCGATCTCAACAATCAGCGGGGCTTTCCGGCCGAACTCGGCCTCCGCGTCAAAGGTGTAATCCGGGTGGACAGAGGTGTTGGCCACGTGCCGCGGGACGTCAACTGCCCAGCGGTCCGAGTGCTCTTCCCAGGCAGCCTGCCGGCGGCCCTGAAGGCGGGTTCCGCGGCGCACGAAGCTGACCGGCCGTCCGCCGTAGGTGCCGTACGAAGCCTGGCTGCCAGGCGTGACGGGCCGCGGCGTGTTCGGTTTTTCAGGCAGCTGCTCATCCGTCGGCCGGGGGGAATCTGGGGTTTCACTCATCATCTCCAGAATAGTGGAGTTCGCGGGGCAGAACGCCGCCCGGTCTCAGCGGTGGGGCAGCAGCCAGGGGAGTTCAGGGCAGAGCTGTGACAACGACGTGGACGGCCCCCGGGAGAAGAATGAAGGCAGCCTCCGCTCCCACGAGCGAGAGTCCTGCCACGCCGGCGCTCCATGCCGCGGTGTCGCGCTGATGCCGCCTCACGGCAAGGATCCCGAAGAGCGCGGCCAGTATGCCGAACAATGCGGGCAGACTCCAGAACACCGCCGCCGCCACCCATTCCAGGCCATTGCTGCCGGTGTCGGGGCGGGTCAACAGCATGGCGAGCATGGTGGGGAGCAGAGTGAGGAGCATGCTGGGCAACACCAGCGCACCACACACGACGCTAGCCCCGCCTTCCCCGGCGCCTTCCGAAGCCGCCCGGATCCGCGGATGCCGGGGATTTTCGGGTGCCTTGGGCGCATACGGAAAGCTCATCGGTCCCCCCAGTGACAGGCAGGCGGCGCGGCGCCCGGTTGTTGGAGCCAGACTAATTCCGCTCGTCGGGCAGCCGTAACGGGTGTTCTGCCGTATGTGGATAACTCCTGGGACGGCCATCGGACCGACACACGGACGGCCGGGAGCTGCACGGCGGCCTAGTACGGACGCAGGTTAAACCCCTGAAAGAATGGCCCGATGACCGATGCGGGGAATGGGACAGTGAAAAACGACGAGCGCCAGCGCGTCCGGGGCGCCGGACCCGGCGCGCTCGTGGACGCCGAGATCGACGAGGTCCCGCCGGCAGAGCCCACGCGCGTTGGTGGCCGCCGGGCGCTGGCGTACCTCGGCCTGTGCCTGGTGCTGATCGGCCTGAACCTGCGCACTGTGTTCTCAAGCTTTTCGGCGGTCCTCCCGGAGGTTACAACCGGCGCCGGGCTGCCAGGCTGGGCAGTGGTGGTGCTGACCACGGTCCCCGTGACTCTGCTGGGCATCTTCGCGCCGCTGGCCCCGGTTCTGGCGAGACGATTCGGTGCCGAGCGTGTGCTGCTGGGGGCCATGGCGGTCCTGACCGCGGGGCTGCTCCTGCGGCCGGTGGACGTCGCGGGAGCCGGGCACCTGCCGGCCCTGCTGGCCGGCACAGCCGCCTGCGGAGCGGCGATTGCGCTGTGCAACGTGCTGCTGCCCGGGCTGGTGAAGCGCGACTTCCCGCACCGGCTCGGCCTAATGGGCGGCCTCTACACCACGGCCATCTGTGCGTCCGCTGCTCTCGGGGCGGGTTTCACCTTTCCGGTTTTCAGCGCGACGGGGCAGTGGACCGCGGCGCTGTGGTTCTGGGCGGTGCCGGCCGCCGTCGTCCTTCTGCTTTTCCTTCCAGTCGCCATCCGGCAACGGCACGGGCAGCACAAGGCCGTGCACGACGGCGTGAACGTGTGGCGCTCCGCGATGGCCTGGCAGGTCACGATGTTCATGGTGCTGCAGGCCATGATGTCGTTCAGTGTGTTCGCCTGGCTGGCCCCGATCCTGCGCGAACGCGGGGTGGACGGCGGAACGGCAGGGCTGATGGTGTCCGCCTCGATCGTCCTGCAGATGCTGGGCTCGCTCTTCGCTCCGGCGCTGGCAGCGAGGTTGCGGGACCAGCGGACCATCAACACCGTCGTTGCGCTCATGACCGGAGGAGGCTTCGCATTGAGCATCTTCGGTCCCCAGGAGCTGATCTGGGTATGGACCGGCCTGCTGGGCCTAGGCCAGGGAAGCCTCACCGCGGTGGCCCTGACCATGATCATGCTCCGCACCCGCGACGGGCACACCGCAGCCCACCTCTCCGGCATGATGCAGGGGGTGGGCTACGGGGTGGGATCCACCGGGACGCTTATGGTGGGCCAGCTGCACCAGGCCACGGGATCGTTCGCGGCGGCCGGAGTGCTGTTCCTGGCGGTGGGCCTGCTTGCCGCAGTCTTCGGGTACCGGGCCGGGCGGAACCGCTACATCTGACTCGCTGGTCGATTGCCGGCTAGTGCGCCAGGTCCTTCCCTTTGGTCTCGGGAAGGGTGAAGACGAACGCGGCACTCACGGCCAGCAGCACCACCGCATACACGTTGAACAGGTTGGGCAGGTGCAGCGTGGTGCCGAGCCATTGCTGCAGGTAGGGGGCCGTTCCGCCGAACACTGCCACGCAGATGGAGTAGGGCACGCCCACGCCCACGGTCCGGATGCTGGTGGGGAACAGCTCCGCATAAACGGCGGGAACAATGGCGGCGCTCGCGGCAATGAAGATGAGCATCACGGACATGCCGACCGCGAGCTGCCACGCGGAATCCTTCAGCAGCCAGGTCATGGGGAAATGCATCACGGCTGACCCGATGGCGCCGGCCCACAGCACCTTCTTGCGGCCGATCCGGTCGGAGATCTTGCCCCAGACCGGCAGGGCGGCGATGAACACGATGTTGCCGATGACCCCGGCCCACAGGGCTTCGCCGCGGTCGATTTTCAGGGCGGTGGTGGCATAGCTCGGGGCAACAACGCCCCAGATGTAGTAGATCACCGTGAGGCCGACCGTCAGACCGATGACCTGCAGGGCCTGCTTGCGGTGGCGGACGATCTGCGGCCAGATCGGGGCGCGCTTCTCCGCGGTGGTCTCGCCCTCAAAGACGTCCGTCTCGTGCAGCCGGGCCCGCATGATCAGGGCGTACAAGCCCATCGCCGCGCCGATCAGGAAGGGGATCCGCCAACCCCAGGCGTTCATGACCTCGGTGCTCAATGCCATGTTCAGGATCGCCCCCAGCAGTGTTCCGAACAGGATGCCCACCGTGCCTGAGGTGTAGATCAGGGTGGCCCAGAAGCCGCGGTGTTCCTTGGGTGCCATCTCCGAAAGATAGGTCTGCGACGACGGCAGCTCACCTCCGTGCGCGAGCCCCTGAACCAGCCGGGCCACCAGCAGCATCAGCGACGCCCACGCGCCGACGGCTGCGAAGGTCGGCGCGATACCGATCATCAGGCTGCCCAGGGAGGCGAGCCCGACGGCGAGCGTCATGGAGGCCTTGCGGCCCACCCTGTCGCCGATCCAGCCGAAGAGGAACCCTCCGAACGGCCGGGCAACGAAGCCGACGGCGAAGATCGCCAGCGTGGAGAGCACCGCCGAGGCGGGGTCCGACTTGCTGAACAGCTGGCTGGCGATGAACGGCGTGAAGGTGGCGTAAATCGCCCAGTCGTACCATTCGACGGCGTTGCCGATGCCGGTGCCGACGACGGTCTTCCGCGTGGACGCCCGGTCCGCGCGCTGCTGGTTGATGGTGGTGGTCATTGGTTTCTCCTGGTGAGGCTGGGCTAGGAAGCTGCGGGAGCGGAGAGGGACGCCGACGGCGCCGCCGGGGCGGCGGCCAGCGTGGCCAGCCGCGAGATGGCGAGTTCCGCGTAGAGGGCGGCCCCGTCGGCCAGCACGCCGTCGTCGAACGTTGCGTACGGCGAGTGGTTGAACGGGGAGGTGGCGTGGTCTGTGCCCTGGGGCACCGCGCTGAGGCCGACGAAGGTGCCGGGGACCTCTGCGAGCACGCGGGAGAAGTCCTCGGAGCCGCTGAGCGGAGTGGCCCAGCGCGAAAGCCTGGAGTCGCCGAAGAGTCCTGTGATGACCTTCTCGGCGGTGCGCGTTTCATCCTCGTCCGTGATGGTGAGCGGGTATTCCTGCTGGTAGTCCACGTCGACGTCCAGGCCGTGGGCGGCGGCAATGCCTTTGAGCAGCCGCGGAACGGAGTCCATCATCTTCTGCCGGGATTCTTCCGAGAAGGTTCGGATGGTGGCTTCGATGCGGGCCGTTTCCGGGATGACGTTGCGCTTGGTGCCGGCGTGGAGCACGCCCACGGACAGGACCACGGGATCGAACATGTTGAACTGCCGGGTGACCATGACCTGCAGGGCCGTCACCATCTCGGCCGCAGCCGTGACCGGGTCCTTGGCCGAATGCGGGGCGGAGCCGTGGCCGCCGGCACCCAGCACGGTGACCGTCAGGCCGTCCGAGGCGCTGAGCATGACGCCCGGCTTGGTGCAGAACGTGCCGTGGGGTTCGAGGGAGGAGAACACGTGAATGCCGTACGCGGCGTTCACCCGGCGGCCCGGGGCGTCGAGCACGCCCTCGCGGATCATGTAGCTGGCGCCGTCGAAGCCTTCCTCGCCCGGCTGGAACATCAGCACGACGTCCCCGGGCAGCTGGTGCTGCCGTTCAGCCAGCAGCGTGGCGGCGCCGGCGAGCATGGACGTGTGGAGGTCGTGGCCGCAGGCGTGCATCGCGCCGTCGATCCTGGAGGTGTAGTCCACGCCGGTCTTCTCCTGGACCGGGAGCCCGTCCATGTCTGCACGGAGGAGGACGGCGGGGCGCCCGGCCGCGAGCTGTTCGCCGCCGGCAACAGTGCCTTCGCCGCCGGCGACGCCCTCCACAGCGCCGGGTGTTCCGCCGCGCAGGACCGCCGTGACCGACGTCGTGTCCCGGCCCAGGGTGATCTCAAAGGGCAGCCCGTCCAGGGCCCGGAGCACCTTTTCCTGCGTCCGCGGCAGCTCGAGGCCGATTTCCGGCTCCCGGTGCAAGTCGTGGCGGAGCCTGGCGAGGTCTCCCTGCATTTCCCTGGCGTCTGCGGCAATCGGCACGTGTACTCCCTGTCTGTGGTGTTTACCCTGTGGATCCATTCTGGAGTGGCCTGCTTCACATTCTCCTGAAGTGCTGAAAAGATGCAGCAAGGGAAACCGTTTCGCAGGATTCATGAAAGAGGGCAGGGGTGGCGTGGAGCTCAGTGAGGATGACCTGGCGCTCATCAACGCTTTGCAGATCGCGCCGCGGCTGAGCTGGTCGGACGCCGCGGACGTTCTAGGCGTCCATGCCACGACGCTTGCGTCCCGTTGGGACAGGCTGCGGGCAGCCGGAGCCTCCTGGACAACGGCCCACCTGATCGGGGATCCCAAGCGGATGTGCCTGGCGTTCGTGGCCGTGGACTGCGAGATGAACCGCCGGGAGCAGGTCACGGCCAGCCTTGCCGCGGTGCCGGAGATCGTCACCGTGGAGGAGGCGGCCAGCAACCGCGACCTGATGCTGACCGTGGTCACCCGGTCTCTGGAGGAGTTCAGCACGAAGGTGGTGTCCCGGCTGAAGGAGACCGAAGGGCTGGTGAAGTACCAGACGGCGCTGTGCACCCGGCTGCATTCCGGCGGCGGCGAGTGGCGGCTGAACGTGCTGAACAGGGCGCAGCAGACTGCCCTCGGGGAGCTGGCGCGCTCAGCCGGCTCTGGTGCCGAACGTCCCGGCGCCGCGCGGGAGCGGCTGCCGGCAAGCCACCTGGACCTGCTGCCGTACCTGGCCAGGGACGGGCGGGCGACTGCGGCCGATATCGCGCGGGCACTGGGCCGCAACCCGGCCACCGTCCAGCGTCAGCTGAACCGTGTGCTCGCCAGCAGGCTCCTGTCACTGCGGTGCGAGATAGCGCAGCGGTACTCGTCGTTTCCGGTCACATGCCAGTGGTTCGTCAACGTGCCGGCCGGCCAGCATGAGTCGGCCGCCGCCGAGATCCGGACCATCAGGAACGTGCGCCTCAGCGCCTCGACGACGGGCCCCACCAACTTCGTCATCATCATGTGGCTGCAGTCCCTGGCCGACGTCATGGACGCCGAGCTTGCCTTGCAGCAAAAGGTTCCGGGCATCGACCTGGTGGAGAGCGTCGTGATGCTGTCCACCGTCAAGCGGGTGGGCTGGATGCTGAACGAGGATTCCACAGCGAGCGGCGCCGTCGTCGTGGATGCCCACGGGCTGGAGCTCGCCGACTAGCTCCGGCCGCCCAGCAGGGCCGTGCTCCACATCGGTGCCGTGCTGTGGCAAGCTACCCTCAACCGACCGACTATCCGATCAGGCTGCCGTGCACGAATCCGCTCCGCCTCTCTCCGCCCTCCCCGCCGCCGGGATCCTCCGGCGCCCCCACCTCCTGGTGACCGTGGGATCGTGCGCCCTGGTGTTCCTTGCCGCCTTCGAATCACTCGCTGTCACCACCATCATGCCGGTGGTGAGCCGCGAGCTCGACGGCGCAAACCTGTACGCCCTCGCCTTCGCCGGCCCGCTGGCTACGGGCGTGATCGGCATGGTGGGTGCGGGCAACTGGTCCGATCGGCGCGGTCCCCTCGCCCCGCTGTATCTGTCGGTGGCCGTGTTCGTGCTGGGCCTGCTGATTGCAGGCACCGCCGGCAGCATGGCGGTTCTCGTGGCAGGCCGGCTGGTCCAGGGCCTGGGCGGCGGCGCCATGACGGTGGCCCTCTACGTCGTGGTGGCCCGGGCATATCCGCCCGAGCTGCACGCCAAGATTTTCGCAGCCTTCTCTGCAGCCTGGGTCATCCCGTCTCTTGTGGGGCCGTTCGCCGCCGGCCTCGTGGCGCAGCTGGCCGGGTGGCAGTGGGTGTTCCTGGGCGTGGTGGGTCTGGTCATCCCCGCCTTGGCCATGCTTGTCCCGGCGCTGCGGGATGTCCGGTCGGGACCCGAAGACCAGCCCGTTCCCTGGGCATTCGGCAGGCTGGCCTGGGCTGCGCTCGCGGCGCTCGCCGTGCTGGGCCTGAACCTGTCCGCCGCCATTCCGGTGGCCGGTGTTTTCGTGGCGGGCGCCGCCGTCGTTGTTGCGCTGCTGGCCGTCAGGCCGCTGGTGCCGCGCGGCACGCTGCTGGCCCGCCGGGGACTGCCAAGCGTGATCCTCACCCGCGGTCTGGCGTCGGCCGGGTTCTTCGGCGCAGAGGTGTACCTGCCGTACCTGCTGGTGGAACGCTACGACTTCTCACCGACGTTCGCCGGCCTCACCCTGACCGGCGGCGCACTGGCGTGGGCGGCGGCCTCGGGCGTTCAGGGCCGGCTGGGGAACCGGCTCGCCAGCGCCGTCGCGGTGCGGATCGGCTCGCTGCTGGTGCTGTCGGCAATCGTCCTCGCGCTGGTGACCACCGCGTTTGGCTGGCCGGCCGCCGTCGCGATTTCCGGGTGGATCCTTGCCGGCGGCGGCATGGGCCTGATGTATCCGCGCCTGAGCGTCATGACGCTGGCCCTGTCCACGCCGGACACGGAAGGCTTCAACAGCTCCGCGATGTCCATCGCGGACTCCCTCGGCGGCGCCCTGGCGCTCGCCACCACGGGCATCGTGTTTACCGCATTCACGACGACGGCGGCGTCCTTCGCGGGAGTGTTCGCCCTGACGGCGGTGATCGCCGTCGCCGCCGTCGCCACGGCGCCACGCGTCGCCGACTGATTCCCGGTCCTCCCTGCGCAGGAAGACAGCCGCAACCACGGCCAGCGAGGTATTGACCCGGGACCGGCGGCGGAGGATTCTCATTGCAGGCCCCGCCCGCAGCCCCGGCCCGGGCGCTGGACAGCCTTCACCACCGCCCTGAGGAGACCCCGATGTCCGCCCCTAGATTCAATGATCTGCTGGCCCACCAGGTCGGCAACGAGTTCGCCGCTTCCCAGCAGTACATCGCCATTGCCGTGTGGTTTCACGGGCAGGACCTGCCCCAGCTGGCCAAGCACTTCTACCGTCAGTCGCTGGAAGAACGAAACCACGCCATGATGATGGTCCGCTACATCCTGGACCGCGGACTGAAGATCGCCATCCCCGGCGTGGAACCGGTCCGCAACGACTTTAACAAGGTAGAGGAGCCGCTGGCCCTGGCCCTCGCCCAGGAGCAGGAAGTCACCGAGAACATCAAAGAACTGTTTGCCGCAGCACGAGCGGAAAATGACGCCCTCGGCGAACAGTTCATGCTCTGGTTCCTCAAGGAACAGGTCGAAGAAGTGGCGTCGATGACGACGCTGCTGAACATCGCCCGGCGCGCCGACAACCTCTTCGACATCGAAAACTTCCTCGCCCGCGAACGGGTCGGCGACCACGGACAGCACGGCGGCCATCACGGCGGTCATCACCGGCACCACGGTGGGCACGGTGGCGGAGGAGATCAGGGCTCCGGGACGCCGGAGGCCGCCGGAGGGGCGCTCTGATCAGGAGCGGGAGACTTCCGGCTGCACGGTAGGTTCGGTCGCTTGCGCCTGGAAGGCGGCGATCCGGCGCCACATTTCCGGGGCGTTCGAGTACATGGGGAAGTGGCCGCCGTGCGGGATTTCTGCCAGGACCACGCCTTTGGAGGCCAGATCGGGCAGGTAACTCAGGGTTTTGTTTTGCTCGCCGTACATGAACATCCGGGGGAAGGACGGCCGTAGCCGGCCTCGAGCCGGCCTCGAGTCCTGGCGGGATCAGGCTGGGCCGGTGGCCAGCCGGGTGGCGCGCAGGACGGCGTCGGCGAGAATGGCCACCTGCCCGTCCGGGCCCGTGGCCTCCCGTTCCCGGCTTTCCGCCACGTCGACGCGCCACGCGGGCGGCGCGATGCCGAGTTCGGCCACGAGCTGCCCGGGTGTGAAGTATCTCGCCCGATGGCGGTCGCCGTCGCCGTCGTGGCTGCCGTGGCCGCCCTCCTTGTGGCGCGACCACGGCGGCAGCCCATCCGGGTGGTGCCCGACGACGAGCAGGGTCCCGCCCGTCCGGACGGCGTCCGCCGCAATCCGGTGCGAGCGCTGCCAGGGCATTTCCGTTGAGTGCAGGAACTGCGCGGAGACGAGGTCAAACTGCCCGTCCGGAGCCCACGCTTCCAGGTCCCGCTGCAGCCACGTGATGCTGGAGCCCGCCTCTGACGCCGCGGCATGGCCAGCGGCCCTTTCAAGCGCGACGGCGGATACATCCACCGCGGTCACCGTCCAGCCCCGCTCTGCGAGCCACAGGGCATCGGCGCCTTCGCCGCAGCCGAGATCCAGGGCCGTTCCGGGTGTCAGCCCTGCCGTTTCCGCGACGAGCTGCGGATTCGGCCGGCCGCTCCAGACGCGGGCGCGGCTCCGGTACATGTCGTCCCACTGGCGGGCAGCGGCGTCGTGCGTTGTTCCATCGTGCGTTGTTCCGGCTTGCGTCTCGGGGGACTGCTGGGGATCGCTCATCGTTTACTGCCCCTTCTGGAGGCGGCGCCAGCCGCCGGCACGGTTGTCCCCGATGATCGACCTGAACATCTCGAGCAGGGCCGGCGCGTTGATGGCTTCGCCCTCGTAGAAGGCCACCGTCCGGCCTGTCTTGTTACCGAGCCCGCCGGTGATGAGGTGCTCAGGGTCCGGGGTCAGGCCGCCGTCGTACAGGAAGACGTTCACGTGGTCCCTGGCTGCCAGCAGGGCGCAGACGTTGCCGCGGAGCTCGAAGTACGGCTGCCGGGTCCGCTTGATGGTCTCTGTGACCTCGGGGTCTGCGGCGTGGACCAGTTCACGGACCTGCCGGCACACCTCCTGCTGCCACTCCGGCAGGGCATTGATGTAGGCGTCCACGCGCGGATCGGCCGTGTAGTCCATGGCTATCACCCTGCCACAGAAACCCCCGCCCAACTAGGCTGCGGGGGTCTCAGGGGAGTTGCAACACGATGTTCCCCGCGGCGTCGGCAGCTACGGGATAGCTGCGCAGCGGCCCGGCGCCGGTGGTGGAGCAGCCCGTCTCCAGCTCGAAGGAGTGCTGGTGCAGCGGGCACATCACCACGGACCGGTCGATGGTGCCGTCGGCGATGGGACCGCCCTTGTGCGGGCACACTGCCGAAACCGCCCGGAGGGAGCCGTCCCGGAGCCGGAACACCGCCACCTGCTCACCGGCCACACCGAAGGCGCGCCCTTCGCCCACGGGAATCTGCTCGAGCGGGCCGAGGACGTGCAGGCCGGTGCCCTGTCCGGCGCCGGAGGGGCCCGTGATCATCGGACCGGCACCTGGGGGAGGACCTCGAGCGGCAGCGCGGTGCGGAACTGGCCCGGCGTAAAAGGATCATCGCGTTCGGTCCAGGGGTCCACGTAGCTGTCGACGGACCGCTGCATGGCGGCGTCCAGCTCCGGGCCGATTCCCTCAGAGTCCTCCACGATCACCGAGCGGAGGTGCTCGATCCCGACCCGCGGCACGAAGGCGTAGGTCCGTTCCAGCCAGTTCGCCCGCTCGCGGTAGTACTGCATGAAGCGGCCCGTCAGCAGCTTGACGGTCTCGGGATCGTCCACGGTGGCGAGCAGGTCGCCCTTGCGGATGTGTGCTCCGGCCGCGCCGCCCACATAGATCTCCCAGCGCCCCCCTTCCACGGCCACCACGCCCACATCCTTGACCAGCGATTCGGCGCAGTTCCGCGGGCATCCGGACACCGCCAGCTTCAGTTTTGCCGGCGACTCAATGCCCTGGAAACGCGATTCGATCTCCACGCCCAGCTTCGTGGAATCACCCGTTCCGAAGCGGCAGAACTCCTGCCCCACGCAGGTTTTCACCGTTCGGAAGCTCTTGCCGTAGGCGTAGCCGGACGGCATGTTGAGGTCGGCCCAGACCTTCGGCAGGTCCTCCTTGGGGACGCCCAGCAGGTCGATCCGCTGCCCGCCGGTCAGCTTCACCATGGGAATTCTGTACTTGTCCGCGACGTCGGCGATCCGGCGGAGCTGTTCCGGCGAGGTGACACCGCCTTTCATCTGCGGCACCACGGAGAAGGTGCCGTCGCGCTGGATGTTGGCGTGGACGCGGTCGTTCACGAACCGGGCGTCGCGCTCGTCGATGTACTCGCCGGCCCACATCATCTTCAGAAGTGAGGCCAGGCCCATCTTGGACCTGGCGTCCTCTGCGCCGCCGGGGGCCAGGGCCGCGAACACTGCCGACACGGACCGCAGCCCCTGCTCGCGGATGGCCGCCATCAGGTCCGTTTTCTCCAGCGGCACGCCGGGAACGTAGTAGTTCGCGGCCGGGTCTTCCTCCACGGCGCCGTCTGCGGCCCACTCCACCACCTGGCGGACCAGCAGCTTGCAGGAGCCGCAGCCCTTGCCCGCCCGCGTCGCGTCCATGACGCCGGCCAGCGTGCTGCATCCGCCCTTGACCGTTTCCACGAGCGTCTGCTTGCTGACGCCGTTGCAGTTGCAGACCTGCGCGTCGCCGTCGAGTTCCGCGACCCCTGCCTCCTCACCCGGCCCGCCGACGTCGAACAGCAGTGAGACGCGCTCCTCCGGGAGCGGGAGGCCGTGGTCGAACGCCTGCGTCAGGTACGCCACCTTGCGGCTGTCCCCGAGCAGGGTGGCGCCCACGATCTTGCCGTCCCGGATCACGATCGACTTGAAGACCCCGCGGCTGGGTTCCGAAAACACCACATGTTCGTCCGTCTCCCGTTCCGGACCCTGCAGGCCCATGGACGCGACGTCGACACCGGCCACCTTCAGTTTGGTTGCTGCACGGGTGCCCAGGTACGCCGCTTTCGGATTGGCGCCCGTGACGTGGTCTGCCAGCACCGCAGCCTGCTCCCACAGCGGCGCCACCAGGCCGTAGACCTCACCGCGGTGCTGGACGCATTCCCCTACGGCGTAGATCTCCTCCTCGTCCGGCACTCGCATGTGGTCGTCCACCACGATGGCCCGCTCCACTGGCAGGCCGCTGGTGACCGCCACCTCCACGTTGGGTCGGATGCCGGCCGCCACCACCACCATGTCGCACTCGATGTCCGGCCTGTCCCGCAGCCGGACGCCCTGCACCTTGTCCGCGCCCAGGATTGCCGTGGTGCGGCTGCCCGTGTGCACCCTGGTGCCCAGGGCCTCAACGCTGCGGCGCAGGACTGCGCCGCCCTCGGGTCCCATTTGCGCATTCATGAGGTGACCGCCGGAGTGGACCACGTCGACGTCGATGCCGTGGCTCTGCAGCCCCCGAGCGGCTTCCAGCCCCAGGAGTCCGCCGCCCACCACCACTGCGCGGTGGTGGTGGTCCTGCTGCGCATACGAGACCATGTTGCGCGTGTCGTCGATGGTGCGGAAGGCGAAGATCCCGGGCAGCAGCCGCCCGCCGGGGGTGTACATGCCGTCCATCGGCGGCAGGTGGGAGCGGCTGCCGGTGGCGATCACCAGGACGTCGTATGGGGTGGCCCGGCCGTCGTCGGAAAACACCAGTCTGGCGAAGCGGTCGATCCTGTCCACCCGGACGCCAGCGTGCAGGGTGATCTCATTTTCCCGGTACCAGTCCAGGGAGTTGAGGAAGATGTTGCCGGTGTCCTCCTCGCCGGAGAGGACGTGGCTGAGCATGATCCGGTTGTAGTTGCCGTACGGCTCGTCGCCGAACATGGTGATCCTGTACTGCACCCCGCCGCCGCGGGCGAGGATCTCTTCGACGGCGCGCGCCCCGGCCATGCCGTTGCCGATCACCACGAGCCGACGGCGGGAGTCCACGGTTTTGGTCCGGGCAGCGCGGCCGGCCAGCGTGGTCATCAGTGCTCCACCATGCCGAGGTCCACCACCACGGAGCCGCTGACGCCAGTGTCCGCCAGCAGCCTCAGCTCGATCAGCGAGCCGCCTTCGATGTCCTCCACCACCCGCAGCGGAACGTGGACGTGGCCCTTGGCGCCGATGGGGAAGTAGCGCATGGGGATGCCGTCGCGCATCAGGACGACCGTGATCAGTTCCGCGGAGGAATTGCCGCCCCGGAAGTACAGCGTCTGGTTGATGACGCCGTCCGGGACATAGCGGGACAGCTGGCTGTGGATGGGAACGGGCTTTTCCAGCCCGGCTCCGTCGAACGGGAAGATGCCTTGGAGGAAGAGGTTCTTCAAGATCATGCGCAGATCCTTTCGGCAAGTGGTGCACTTATCCCGGCATAGGCCCATCCTGCGCTCGCCGTGTTACAGCCTGCTGCGGGCTGTGTAATTTCCGCTTAACACCTTCCTCACCGCGCACTTCGCCGTGCACCTCACCGAGCACCTCACCGAGCGAGGCGGGGCCGGGGCGGGGAGCACGCGCCGCAGATGGTAAGCTAGTGGAACTTGATGTGCAGTGATGCCCACTTTTGGTCGTAGGGACCAGTTCCGGTCCATCAACCGGAATCCCGCAGAGAATCCGTTCTCGCAGGGAGTGGGCTTTTTTCATGTGAGAGGCACATCCTGCGTCGATGAACGCTATTTGGTCCCAGCCGCGAAAACCGGCCGGTTGATCACCTGACTTTTCCTCGGCGAACCCCTGCGCTAACCGGTACGGGGGCCGATATCCGCACGGATACCGCCTGAAAGACCCTGATAAACACATGACTACTTTCGCTGCCCTCGGCACGCCCAAGGCCCTCGCCGACACGCTGACAGCACAGGGGATCGAGACCCCGTTCCCCATCCAGGTCAAGACCCTGCCCGACACCCTGGCCGGACGCGACGTCCTGGGCCGCGGCCGGACCGGCTCCGGTAAGACCATCGCCTTCGCCATCCCGCTGGTGGCACGACTCGCTGAGCGCGAAGCCAAGCACTTCCGCAAGCCCGGCCGCCCGATGGGCCTGGTCCTTGCGCCGACCCGCGAGCTGGCCACCCAGATCAACGCCACCATCGAGCCGATGGCCAAGGCCATGGGCCTGAACACCACCGTGATCTACGGCGGCATCTCCCAGGCCCGCCAAGAGAAGGCACTGCGCGCCGGCGTCGACATCGTCATCGCCTGCCCGGGCCGCCTGGAGGACCTGATCCGCCAGCGCATCCTGACCCTCGAAGCCGTCGAGATCACCGTCCTGGACGAGGCCGACCACATGGCCGACCTCGGCTTCCTGCCGGTGGTCAAGAAGCTCATGGACATGACCCCGAGCCAGGGCCAGCGCCTGCTGTTCTCCGCCACGCTGGACAACGGCGTGGACAAGATCGTCCAGCGCTACCTGTCCAACCCGCTGACCCACTCCGTGGACGATCCCCAGGCCGCGGTGACCACCATGGAACACCACGTGCTGGTGGTCAACGACCAGACCGTCAAGAAGCAGCTGATCGTCGAGCTCGCCTCAGGTGCCGGCCGCCGCGTGCTCTTCATGCGCACCAAGCACCATGCCCGCAAGCTGGCCAAGACCCTGACCGACGCTGGGATCCCTGCCGTCGATCTGCACGGCAACCTCTCGCAGAACGCCCGTGACCGCAACCTCGCAGAGTTCTCCTCCGGCGAGGTCCGCGTTCTGGTGGCCACCGACGTCGCCGCCCGCGGCGTCCACGTGGACGACGTCGAACTCGTCATCCACGTCGACCCGCCCACGGAGCACAAGGCGTACCTGCACCGCTCCGGCCGTACGGCACGTGCCGGTTCGGACGGAACCGTGGTCACGCTGACCCTGCCTGAGCAGCAGTCCGACGTCAAGAAGCTGATGAAGGCTGCCGGCGTCGAGGTCAACTTCGAGCGCGTCACCGCCAACTCCCCGCTGGTCGCGGAACTGGTCGGCGAAATGGCCGACAAGATCGATCCGCGCACCCGCGCCGCACTGCTCGCCGCAAAGGCTGCGCAGCACGGCGGCGGCAGCTCCACCGGCGCCAACGCAGAGCGCAAGCGCGCACGCCGCCAGGCTGCACCCACCACGGGTGGCCGGGGCGGACGCGGCGGACGCGGACGGGTTTCGGCTGAGGCTCCCCGCACCGACCTGCCCCGTGCTGAGCGCCGCGCGGTGGCCTACGAAGGCCAGGCCGCAGCCCGTAACGCCGCGGACCGCGTCATCGAGCAGAACGAGGACCGGGCCCAGGCAGCAGCAGCTGCACGCCGCAACGCACGTGGCCGTGGCACGGCGTCCACGCACCGCAACGACGTTCCTGCGGCCGGTGGCCGTCCTTCGGCTGGCCGCGGTTCGGACGGACGTTCCGAGTCCCGCATCACCCGCAGCGATGCTCCGCGTGGCGGCACGGGCCGCCCGGCAACCGGCGGCCAGCGCGGCGGACGTCCGGCAACGGGCCAGCGCGCAGCTGCCGGCGCCCGCACAGGCGGCAATACCGGCGGTCAGCGTTCCGCCGGCGGCAATACTGGCGGCGCTGCCGGCGGCAACAAGGCTGTCTGGTCCTCGAACACCGGCGGCACCTCGGGCGGTTCCTACTCCGGCGGCGGCAACGGCCGTTCCGGCGAAGGCCGTCCGGCACGCAGCGGCCCCCGCCGCGCCTCGGCTCCGGCCTCGAACGAACGCCGCGGCCGCTAGAACCTAACCGGTGGTTGAGCCTGTCGAAGCCACGGTTTCGACAGGCTCAACCACCGGCTTCTTAATTACCCGGCCTCACCAGCCCCGGGCGCGCCACTCCTCCAGGTGCGGACGCTCCGCGCCGAGGGTCGTGGGCTTGCCATGGCCCGGGTGCACCACGGTGTCATCCGGGTAGACATCGAACAGCCGCTTGCTGACATCGGTAATGAGCTGGTTGAACCGCCCGGGATCCTTCTGGGTGTTGCCCACGCCGCCCGGAAAGAGCGAATCTCCCGAGAAGATGTGGGCCGGCCCCGCCGGATCCTGGTACACCAGGGCCACCGAGCCGGGGGTGTGCCCGCGCAGATGCACTGCCGTCACGTCAAAGCCGTCGAAGTTGCCGACGTCGCCGTGGTCCAGCAGCACATCCACCGGCACCGGAAGCTCCGGGGCGTCGTCCTTGCCGGCGGCCGTCCGGGCCCCGGTGGCCTCCACCAGTGCCGGAAGCGCACGGACGTGGTCCCAGTGCTGGTGCGTGGTGGCAATCAACGCCAGCTTCGGTGTAGCCGCTGTGTCCTCGGCGGCGTCCTCGAGCAGCCCCTGGATGGCGGGCAGGTCATCCGCTGCATCTATCAGCAGTTGAGCGCCCGACTCCTTCGCGGTCAGCAGATACACGTTGTTGTCCATCTCGCTGACAGAAATGCGGCGGATGGTGATGTCACGGAGCGAATGAATGAGCGTGTCCATGCGCCTCAGTCTACGAAGTTGCTAGGAAGTTGAGCGCTGACGCTCTCGCAGGGCCGCCGCGCCCTCCGCGGATTCCACTATCGGAATGCGGAGGGGCGGCGTTTCTGCGTCCGGGGGCAACCGGAGCGTCAGCCTGGCCGCCTACTCGCGGCCCTGCGACACCCACTGCGGATCTGCGGACCGGGAGCCGACGACGGCGTCCGCGGCTGCATCCAGCGTCTCCAGCTGCGCCGGGGTCAGGTCCAAAGCGAGTGCGCCCAGGTTCTCGTCGATGCGGTGCGCCTTGCGGGTGCCGGGAATCGGCACCACCGGCAGTCCAAGCCGCTTGCCGTGGGCGAGCAGCCACGCGAGGGCCACCTGCGCAGGCGTTGCCTCCAGCACGGTGGCCACGAGCTGAACGGCAGCCACCACCGCCTGGTTCGCGTCGGCCGCATCCTCGGCGAAACGGGGGATCCTGCGCCGGAAGTCGTCGTCGCCGAGCTGCGCCGCGTCGACGGTTCCCGTGAGGAACCCCCGGCCGAGGGGAGAATACGGCACGAAGCCCACACCCAGCTCTGCCGCGGCCGGAACCACATTGCGTTCCACGTCCCGGCTCCAAATGGACCACTCGCTCTGGACCGCAGCGATGGGGTGGATGCTGCTGGCCTCGCGGAGTTCTCCGGCGGTCACCTCTGACAGTCCAAGATGCCGGACCTTGCCCTCACTGACCAGCTCGGCCATGGCTCCCACGGTTTCGGAGATCGGTACCCGGACGTCCCGGCGGTGCATGTAGTACAGGTCGATGACGTCCGTGCCCAGACGCTGCAGGCTGCGGTCCACGGCTGCCTTGACGTAGGGCGCGTCCCCGCGGATGTCGCTGTAGCCCGTGGACGGAGTGCCGACGAGGGCGAATTTCGTGGCGAGCTGGATTTCCCCGCGGCGGTCCTTGAGCAGGCGGGCGATCAGCTCCTCGTTGCTCCCGCCGCCGTAGATGTCAGCGGTGTCGATGAAGCTCATCCCCGCGTCCACAGCGTGGTGCAGGGTGCGGAGCGCTTCGGCGGGATCCACGTCGCCGTATACGGGGGTGAGGGCCATACCGCCGAATCCCAGGGGGCTGACATGCAGGCCGTCGCCCAGGTGCACCGATGCTGCCGGGTTGTCCGTCATCGCAATCTCCGTTTCCTCGTGAACAGCCGTCCCAGCCAAGAACCGCGGCGGCGCCGGGCATATTCCGCCACGGCATATTCCGCCCGGCATGTTCCGCCGCCGGTGGCGGATACGCCCGGCTAGCCCTGTGGCGTCCGCCGCGGCTCCCGCGCGGTCCCGGCGGGGAGCAGCTTCAGGCCCGCAGCGCAGCCCACGATCCCGGCGATGAACAGCACCTTCAGCACGCTGAAGGGCTCGACGCCGCTGGCCATCGCCCAGCCGACCGTCAGCGCCGCGCCGATCCCCACCCAGACGGCGTAGGCCGTGCCGAGCGGGATGTGCTTCACCGCCAGGCCGAGGCCCCACATGCTCAGCACTGCGGTTATGACAAAGACCAGTGAGGGCCCCTGGCGGGTTAGGCCGTCGGACAGCCCCAGGGCCGTGGCCCACACAGCCTCAAGGACGGCAGAGGCCAGCAGTACGAGCCAGGCTGCCCGGCGCTTGTTGGAGGTCATTTTGTTTGCGGACGCCAGGTTCGAGGACATCACGCCACCACCTTCAGGCCGACCACGCAGGCGGCGATCCCGCCGAGCAGCAGCAGCCGCGCCGCCGTCGGCCGTTCAACCCTGGCGACAATGGCGTAGCCGGAGGTCAGCACCACACCCACGCCCACCCACACCGCGTAGGCGGTGCCGGTGGGGATGGACTGCATGGCAAGGGCGAGGCCGCCCGTGCTGGCCGCTACGGAGGCCAGGAAAAGCGCGGCGGGCGCGATCCGGCGCCGGCCCGTGGACTGGGAGGCGCGGTGCAGCGCGGCAGCCCACACCGCCTCGAGGGCACCGGAAAGAATGAGGATGATCCACGACATGACAGCTCCCTTGGCCAGTCTTGTCGCGTGCCGGGTACTGAACCGTCGTCCGGAGGTCCGCCTACGGGACCTTGGTTTCACCCTAGCAACGCCCGACGGCGGGCACCACCGTTGGTGGTTAACCTCACCAGCGGGCGGGACCCCCAGAGGCAGCAACTTCTAGAGCGTGCCGCCCGCGGCCTCCGGTGCCGATGCGTCATGGCCGCTGTCCCCGATGGTTTCCCGGGCGACGAAGTTCTCGATGTCGAAGAGGTTCTCTGCACGCTCGGCGATATTGAGCAGCGTGCTCATCGAGGCGACTTCCTCGACCTGCTCCTTGAGGAACCAGAGCATGAACTGCTCGCCCAAGGCGTCGTCCTCCGCCCGGGCGGCCCTGAACAGGCTTTCGATGCTCCTGGTGACTTCCTTTTCCTGCTGCAGCGCGAGGGCGAGCGGCTCCGTCACGGAGGTGAAGTCGTTCCGGACGTTGGGGACCCCGGGAATGGAGACCGGCAGGTCCCGGTCCAGCATGTACTGGACCATCATCATGGCGTGGTTCCGTTCTTCCACAGACTGCCGGTAGAAGTACTTCGCCAACTGGGGGAGGTCCTGGTTGGCGAACCAGACGGCCACCGCGATGTACTGCTGCGAGGCGGAGAACTCGTTGCCGACCTGGAGCGAGAGGAGGTCGTTGAACTTTGATTTCGTCATGGCCCCGAGTCTAGGTCCGGTCTTCCTGCGGAAACCAGTGTGGCAATGCTCGGCTAAGGAAGCGCAGGCTAGCCTTCCCCGGGTCCGGTTGGGACGGCGTCGATGGACACCACGGCAAGGAACCCGCGGCCCAGGATTTCCGGCGCCCGGGAGCCGGAACCGATCACCGCGTCGTAACGGCTGAGCGGCGCAGGTTCGCTCGGGGGCGCAGGCGTGACCGTCCCGTCGTCGTCCGCCGATACCTCCGATGCCTCCGCGTCGGCGCCGGGCGTGGCCGTCGCCTCGCCCTGGAGCAGGACGCCCAGCTGCCCTTCGAACAAGGGGTGCGGCCGCTTCTTGGAGAGCTCCACGATCGAGGCGTACCCCTTGTACCCGCCGGCCCGAGTGATGACATTCAGGGCGCGGATGTCGCCCGTGGGCAAGGCGCCGGAGCACGCCGCATCCCCGGAAAAGCGGTACGGCCGGTACTTCTCCAAAGGATGTTCGCTGCCGTCGACGCTCAGGAGCAGCAGCTCGCCCTCGACCACCGTCAGTACCCGTTCCATGCCGGGAAAGGGCGAAAAGTCGCCCGCCTTAGTGACGTCTGCGATGCTGACCCGCCAGTCCCAGGCGCCGTCCTGCGACGAGGCGGCCAAGGGATGGCTCACCAGCTCCCGGGTCACGCCTCCTCCGTTGCGCCATGGCTGCGGTCTGAGGTCTGCGAAGCGAATGATCTCCATCGGCCCAGCCTAGCCCGCGGCGTGCAAGCCTTCCGCAATCACCTGCGTGCGTCACCAGCCTGGCGCCTGCGGGAGCTTCGTTGCCCCCGCCATCCGGCCCGCGTAAAGTCAGCGCAGTATGACTACGTTCGTTGGGGACACATCAACCATAGGAGCCGTGAATGTTCGTCAAAGTGTGCGGGCTGAGTACGCCTGAATCGATCCGGGAGGCAGTTGACGCAGGAGCGGACGCGGTGGGCTTTGTACTGACGGCCAGCCCCCGGGTGGTCTCCCCGGCACAGGTCACCGAGCTGCTCAGCAGCGTTCCGGACCGAGTGGCCGCCGTCGGCGTTTTCCGCCACGAACCGGCCACGGACGCCGTGGCGATAGCCCGTGCGGCCGGCCTCGAGTGGATTCAGCTTCACGGCGACCGGACCCCGGAAGACGTCAAGACCGCCCACGACGCCGGCATGAAAGTCATCAGGGCCGTCACCATGGATGCCGCCCCGGACACCTTCGCGAACTGGGGAGAAGAGCTGCTCCTCGTTGACGCGGCCGTCCCCGGGTCGGGGGAGAGCTGGGACTACGGCTCCATGCGCACCAAGGGCCTCGAGGGACGCGACTGGATCCTCGCAGGAGGGCTGGACGCCGCAAACGTGGCCGAGGCGGCACGGGCCGCCGGAGCCTGGGGCGTCGATGTCTCCTCCGGCGTCGAGCAGTCCCGCGGCGTCAAGGACCTGGCGAAGATCCGTGCCTTTGTGACGGCCGCGAAAGCCTGACCCGCTGCATAATTCAGGGTTAATTCAGGGCATGCCCCGAGGCGCCCGCCGCACCTGGGGGCGCAGAATGGACAGATGAAGACACTCCTTAACATCATCTGGCTCGTTTTCGGTGGCCTCTGGCTGGCGATCGGCTATTTCCTCGCCGGCGTTATCTGCTGCCTCCTGATCGTCACCATTCCCTGGGGCATCGCGTCGTTCCGGATCGCCTCGTACACGCTCTGGCCGTTCGGCCGCATGGTGGTGGACAAGCCCGGAGGAAACGGAGTGTTCGCGCTGATGGGAAACGTGATCTGGCTCCTTGTGGCAGGCATCTGGATCGCGATCGGGCACGTGGTCACCGCGATCGCCATGGCACTCACCATCATTGGAATCCCGCTGGCCATCGCTAACCTCAAGCTCATCCCGGTCTCGCTTATGCCGCTGGGCAAGCAGATCGTTCCTACCGGTACGCCGTTCGTGGCCGGCTACCGCTGACACGGGGCCGGTGCCGGGGCCTGCGCTCAGTGGTGGCGTTCAGCGGCCCGACGCCTGCAGCTCGCCTGTAAGATTTCGCCGGGCAGCCTCTAGCCACAGTTCGCGGCCACGTTCCGTGTTGAACAGCGGATCGAGTTCCAGCAGGTGGCGGACGACGGCGGCCCTGCCGGCCGCGAAGTCGGCGTCCCCGATGTGCGCGTAGTCTTTCCGGACGGCGGCCACATACCGCGAGTACGGCTCAGGTTCGCCGCCGAGGACGGACAGATCCGCGTCGCAGAGGAGGGCGCCGTCGTCGTCCCCGGGTGCCGGCCGGTGGTCGGAGGTGAGCAGGACCAGGCGCGCCACCTCATCGACGTCATTGGCGGGGAGGCCAGCTTCGGCGAGCCGGAGCTCGGCGAGCCGCGCCGACTCTTCCTCATCCTGGCCGGCGACACCGCGGTAGACGGCGTCGTGGAACCAGGCCGCGAGCAGCACCGTGCGCGGAGGACCGGCGGGTGCCGTGAGCAGGTCCAGTGCCTCGAGCACCGCCAGCAGGTGGGTGCAGCCGTGGTACGTGCGGTGGCTTTCGCTCCACCGGTCCAAGAGGTCCAGGAACAGTGCGTCGTGGCCGGGCATCACCGTGTTCCAGCGGTTCAGCAGTGGGATTTTCAGCGACTTGTTCCGCTCCCGGGCAGGAATCCGCAATCCGCTCGCAATGAGTTTCCGGACCAGGATCCGGGCTTCCACGGGAACGGCACCGGCGGCCACCAGCGAGGTGTAGCGGCGTTCCGGGACATCGTAATGGTCGCCGTCAAAGGCCCGCTCGGGTATCCCGGCCGCCGCAGCGAAGGCATGCAGCTCCTCCAGGGAGGTGTCGGAGATCAAGTGGGAAAAGTGCGTTTCGTGCGCAGGCCAAAGAGGCGGATCCAGGTAAATGGCCATGGAGCAAAGTCTAGTCTTCGGGGCGCCTGCTCACTCTTCCAGCTTGGAGCTGACCAGCTCCGCTATGTACTTCGATGTCCGTTCAGCAGGCCAGGAGGCGGGTATGCGCAGCTGGAAGCAGGGGACTCCGGACAGCGCCCGACGCGCCACGGCGGCCTTTTGCCCGAAGTGGTCCTCCAGCGGGACGATTCCCGTAGCGCCCAGCGCTTCGATCAGCCGCCGAGACACTGCGGGCAGTCCCGCGTGGAAGTTGCCCACAACCCGTGACGTCATCCATTCCGCACTCCGCGATTCCAGCCGCGCGTCGCGGCCGTCAAAGTGCTCAAGGAAGATGGCCAGACGGGTGAGTGCAGCTGACGAAATCCGGCCTGGCCCAAACAGCTGCTCCGGGGCCACCATCTGGCGCTCTTGGGCCCACCGTCGGGCAAAGGCCCCCGGGTACCGCTCCAGCACCGGCTGCGCGGACGCCGCCAGCCGTGCGGCGGATCGGGCCAGCCATTCCGGCGCAGCCGGCTGGGGCAGCAGGGAGAAGAACGCGGCCGGGTGTCTGGTTCCTCCCGGCAGGGCAGACGGCATCGGCTTCGCGCAGCCCAGGAGCATGCCGTCCGCGTCCAGGAACGCCCAGTCATCGGACATGAACTGCACGCCGGGTTGTGCGGCGAGCCTGGCTACGATGCGGGGCTCCACCGCTCCCGAGGCCGGCAGCAAGACTCCGGAACCGCGGTACTCCACAGCTGCGGCATGAATCATGGCTACGTTGGCTCTGATGCACAGGCTGTCCAGCAGTGGTATGAGTGCAGACAGCAGTTCACCGCGCCCCTGGACCACGTACCCGTGCCGGTTTGCCACGATCTGGACCTGGTGCGCGGGCAGGTAGAGTGAGCCCTCCGTGAAGCGGTGTCCGTCGGCGTGGGACTGCTCCGGGACCGGAGTCAGGATCCCGCTGAAGCGGAGCCTCAGCGGAGCCCGTGATCCGCCCCGGAACGGCGCCAGCACCTGGTGCAACTCCGACCCGCCCGGCGTGCCGGAGTCCACATCAATGCCCACGAGACCGTGGACGTCGAAACTCGCTCCGGCCGACGCGTCTGAGTCCTTCATTACGTCCTTTAAGGCTTGCGGGTTAGGTCGTCTCGGCCTTCAAAGGCTGTAACGGAGGCTTGCCAGGGCGGGAATCAGCTGACTTCCCGCCAGCTGCCGGCGGCAACGTCCTGTCCTGGTTCCGTTCCAAGCGCCCCGCCGGGAAACCTGCGGCCCTGGACGTAGCCGAACGTGGTGACAGCAAGTACGGCAACAACCGTCGCGGCCCGGCGCAGTCCGTCCTTGTCCTTGCCCATCAGCCAGTCCTTGACTCCTATGAATACGGCGCGGGGAAGCACCCTCCGGACGTAGCGGCGCTCTGGGCCGAGAGCCCTCTTGTGTCCCACGACCTTGCTCACCTGGGCCTTGGAAATCCCCTCGGACCAGGAACGGCTCAGCATGTATTTCAGGGAGCCGCGGGCGGCCGGGACGAAGTGGCGCACCATGGCCTCGGGCTCGTAGACGATCCGGGAGCCGGGGGAGCCGATGACCGCTCGGATGCAGATTTCAGTCTCTTCGCATCCGAGGGGCAATGTACCCTGGCGGCCGAGGGCCGTGTTGAATCCGCCCACGCCGGTCAGCACCTCTGAACGGAATGACATGTTCGCCCCGATGACGTTGCGGACCTCGGCGGCGACTTTGGGCAAGCCCCTGTGGCTGCACCCGACGATCCAGTCGAGCTCCTGGGCAAAATAGCCTGGCCGGCCGGCCTCCCAGTCGGGATCAACCCGGCCGCCCACCGCCAGCACATCGGGATCGTCATAGAGGGCCGTCAGCCGCTCCAGCCAATCGGGTGCAGCCTGGGCGTCGTCGTCGAGGAAGGCGACGATGCCGGTGGTCGCGGCACTGACACCCGTGTTCCGGGCCCCGGACAGGCCCTTTGCCCCGGTGTTTTCGAGGATCACCACATCAGACACGGAAAAGATGAGCCGTTTGTAGAGGTCGCTGTTGTAGTCGACGACGACGATCGTCTGCCGCGGGCGGACTGTTTGGGCGCGGACGGAGTCGACCGCCGCCATGAGCATGTCCCACCGGTCTTCCGTGTAGGAGCAAATGACGACTGAAACGTCCAGGGCGTCGGCAGGCCGGGTCATCTCATTCACCCGCCATGACGCCGAGGACCGTACGGGGGTCCGTGGGGACGTGCGGGAAGGCAATGCTGGGATACTTGTACTTCACCCGTCTCAGCGCCTCGGGCCGGGCCCCGGCCGTGGGTGCCTCCCACCCGACGTATTCGCGGGCCAGGGTACGCAAGACCCGCCAGCCGTCACGGAACGTGTTGAGATTCGAGTTGCCGGAAATCCTCGAGAGCTCACGGCTGGGTACCTCGGCAATGCGGAGGCCGGCCCGGGAAGCCCGCACGATCAGTTCCGTTTCGATTTCAAAACCGTCCGACTCCAGCTCGAGGACCTGCAGGCACTCGCGGCGCATGGCGATGTAGCCGTAGCACAGGTCCGAATAATCACTGCGGAGCACCATGTTGGCCAGCCCGGTCAGCGCCCGGTTACCGGCGCTGCGCAGAAAAGTGATGTCGTCCGAGCCGCCGCCCGTGACGTAGCGAGATCCTTTGACAAAGTCGAAATCATGCTGCAACGGCGAGACGAACCAGCCGATCTCGTGAGGGTCCATGCTCCCGTCGGCATCCAGCATGACAATGATGTCGCCGGTGGCCGCGGCCAGGCCCGCCCGCACGGCGACGCCCTTGCCCTTATTGGGCTCGGCCACCACCACCACGTCGAGTCGAAGGGCCCGCGCCACGTCCACGGTGCTGTCCAGTGAGCGTCCGTCAACGATCACTACCTCGTCTACATACGAGGGCATTCGGCGAAGCACCCAAGGAAGGTTCAGGGCCTCATTCAGCGTGGGGATCACGACACTGACGGAAGGCATGCTTGCAGGGAGCGCAGTTGTTGGGCTCTGTGTTGAAAGAAGTATCGGGATGGTCACTAACCTCACCACTCAATGGAGTCGTTTGCTTTTGCCTCAGTAGCAGGATTTCCTGGCTGCTAAGCCCAGGACGTAGACCCGGCACTCGCTGCTACTGGAGGCAACTTGCTTGCACTCCCCCTCGTCTAAGTTTGATTTGCTGACTTGTGAAAAGCTTGGAATTGGTTGAAGGCCTCCTGCGTTTTCGGCCTGTCCGCGCACCCCTTTTGGGGCTATTGAGTGCGGGACGCTCCAATGCGAGACTTTCCCCATGTGGATTGCCCGCCGGCGGGGGGTTTCACCGGGCAGTTCATACCGGCCCGGACTATTCCGGCTGCTCGTTTCCTCGGCAGCGCTGATGCTGGCCGGGTGCAGCGTTGCTGCCGTGGAACGGCCCAAAGCGTCCACTCCGTCGCCGTCCCAAAAGGCCGCGGGCGACCTCCCCGGCTGGAAGCAGGTGTTCTGGGAAGATTTCGACCGGGGGGATGTTCCGGTTGGAGAGTTCCCCGGCGACGCCTACAGGCCGAAGTGGAGCGCGGGATACAAGGACGGCACACCGGACACGGCCGGCCAAAAGGGCAAGAATTCGGGGTACTACCCGAACAAGGTCCTGAGTGTGAAAGACGGCGTGCTGGACTGGTACCTCCACTCTGAAAACGGCGTATCCATGGGGGCGGCGCCCAGGCCAAAGTTCCCCAACAAGGCGGAGAACCCGCGGCGGGACAACAGCATGCTGTACGGCAGGTACTCGGTCCGCTTCAAGGCTGATTCCCTGAAGGGGTACAAGATGGCGTGGCTTCTCTGGCCGAACAGCAACAAGTGGCCCAGGGACGGCGAGATCGACTTCCCGGAAGGGGATCTCTCCGAATCACCCCACGGCGCCGTGCACTTCAGGAGTGACGATCCTGCCGACTTCAAAATGTTCGACACGAACAAGACGTTTACTCGGTGGCACGTGGCCACCACGGAGTGGAGCCCCGGCAAGGTGGAGTTTTTCCTTGACGGGCGCTCGATCGGAGCCGCAACCAAGAACATTCCCAAGACCCCCATGCACCTGATCCTGCAGACCGAGTCATGCCTGCCAAAATGCCCGAATTCCACGACGGAAGGGCACGTCCAGCTGGACTGGATTGCGGTGTGGACGCGGGCCGAGTGATTACTTCTTCTCGATGGCGAAGGAATCCCTGAACGAGGAGCCCTCGGCGGGAACGAATGCGGCGTCGAGACGGTCCGGTGTTGCAGTCACATCCAGCGTGCCGAACGCCGCCCGGCGGTTCTGGCCCGACCAGGCCGCGAAGAAGCGGATCTCCGAGTCGTCCTCCTTCACCTGGTGCAGGCCTGCTCCGCCGAGGCCTGAGGTGGCAAAAACCGTGCCGGCGCCCTTCACCATGGCCTCGTCGGAATCCGTAATGCAGGCTTCCGAAAAGCTCCCGGGGACCAGTGCGGTGCAGCGATCGCCGAGGCTCAACTGGTGGGTCCGCTGGTACGAGTGGTTGTGCCCGGACAGGACGAGGTCCACCTTTTTCTCCATCAGCATGTTCGTGAGGTCTTCCCCGGCCAGGCAGTCGTATTTGCCGATGCTGAGGCAGGGCGTGTGCATGCCCACCACGGTCCAGGGAATCTTCCGTGACTCGGCCCCGTCCACCGCCGCCGCGGTCCAGCGCCAGCGCGGGCTGTTTTTCGAATAGTCCAGCACATTGCCGTCATGGAATTTGATGCCGGGCGACAGCATGATGATCCGCACCAAGGGCTTCTGTTCCGGAACGTCCACGTACCACTGCGTTCCGTATTCCCCCGTGAGGCCCGGAAGCCTGTTCGGCAGGCACTGGACGAAGTTTCTTATGTCGCCGTCGTGTCCGTCGCTCTCATGATTTCCAGTGACCAGCTCGTACGGAAAATCAGCCCCCAGCTTGTCGGTGACCATGGCGCAGAACTCTTTTTCGATTCCTGCCTGGTAGGTGAAGTCACCCAATGCAAGGTTCAGCTGGGGCTTCAGGCCCGCGATGGTGTCCAGCACCCGTTTGGCGTCCTTGCCGACGCCGATGTCCCCTTGCGCGGTGAAGTGGACAGACTGTATGGCGGAGGCGGTAACCCCCGCCGAACCGCTCGGGCCCAGGGTCGCGGGAGAGGGTGCAGCCTCCGACAGGGCAGGTGTGGCCGCCGGGGGAAGCTGCGTAGCAGGCGGGGGAAGCTGTGAAGTGGCCGGCAGGCACCCCGTCAGGAACAGTGTCAGGAACAACGTCGTCACGGCGGCCGCACCAAGGCGGGCGTCCGCCCGTAGCCGCGTACCTGCACGTCCGGTGTTCCGTCCGGTGTTCCGTCCGGTGTTCTGTCCAGTGTTCCGTGCAGTTTTCGGTCCAGTCATGATCCCTCGCATCGGCTAACGGAACCTGGCGCCGCAGACCAGGCTGAGGCGAAAGCATGAACATGCCTAGGCCATAGCGTAACTCCGCAGGCCCGGCCCAAACCAGAGATCAGGGCCGCCCGCACCCGTGAGTAGGGGGAGAGCGCACGCCGGCAGTCCGACCAAAGGCTTGTGGCGCAACTGCGGAGTAATGTTGGAGTAAAGTCCGCAAAATCGGACTATCCTTGGGAAATGGCCATGATCCGCGTTTCCGAGGCCGCCCGCTTCCTGGGCGTGAGTGACGACACCATCCGCCGCTGGACTGAGTCCGGCAGCCTGACGCCGCACAGGGACGCGTCCGGGCGGCTGGCCGTGGACGGCCTGGAACTGGCCCGGCTTGCCGGCAAGCAGGCCCACCTTCCGGACGACCCGTCCAGGGCGGGCAGTTCGGCACGCAACCGCTTCGTGGGACTGGTCACCGGCATCACTGCCGACAAGGTCATGGCACAGGTGGAACTGCAGTGCGGGCCCTTTCGGGTGGTGTCCCTGATGAGCAGCGAAGCCGTCCGTGAACTTGGGCTCGAACTGGGATCAGTAGCCACCGCCGTCGTCAAAGCCACCACCGTCATTGTGGAAACGCCTCGGGGGAGGAGCGCCTGATGAAGTTCCGCCGCATCCGCGCCGTCCTGCGGGCTGCTTCCACACTGCTGGCCGTTTCCATACTGCTGGCCGCCGGGGCGTCGGGCTGCGCCCCGGACTCGCCCGGAAACCCGGCGGCCAGTGGCACCCCTCAGCGTTCCGGTACCCTCACCGTATTCGCGGCGGCTTCCCTCAAGGCAACCTTCACCCGGCTCGCCGCTGAATTTGAAAGCCGCAATCCCGGCATTACGGTCACGCTGAGCTTTGCCGGGTCGTCGGACCTGGCCACACAGATCTCCCAGGGTGCCCCCGCTGACGTGTTCGCCTCGGCTGACACACGGAACATGGCCCGCCTTTCGGACGCCGCGCTCATTCACGGTCAGGCTGCTAACTTCGCCACCAACATCCTGGAAATCGCTGTCCCGGCAGGCAACCCGGCGTCGATCTCGTCTTTCGCCGATCTCGCCAGGCCGGGCGTGAAGGTCGTCGTCTGTGCCGGCCAGGTGCCGTGCGGCGCGGCCGCGGAAAACGCCGAACGGGAAGCCGGGACGGTGCTCGAGCCCGTGAGTGAGGAATCATCCGTCGCCGACGTCCTGGGCAAGGTCGTCTCGGGTGAGGCTGACGCAGGCCTGGTTTACGCCACTGACGTGAAGGGGGCCCGCGGCAAGGTCGAAGGCATACCGTTCCCCGAGGCCGGCAAGGCCGTGACCACTTATCCGATCGCGGCGGTCGAAGGCAGCCGGAACAAGGAGTTGGCGGCGGCGTTCATCGCCCTGGTTACCGGCAGTGACGGGCAGAAGACCCTGTCGGACGCCGGTTTCGGCGCCCCGCCGGCGGAAGGCCGCCCGAGCCAATGAAGGCCGGTCAGCGGCGGAGCCCCGGCGCCTACACCGGCATTCCGTCCTGGATCTACGGCGTGGCGGCGGCGGGCGGACTGCTCGTTGTGCTCCCGCTCGCGGCCATGGTGGCCAAGGTCAACTGGGCACAGTTCATTCCGCTGGTGACGTCCGAGTCGTCGCTCACCGCCCTGGGCCTCAGCCTGCGCACGTCCGCGGCGAGCACACTGCTGTGCATCGTGCTCGGCGTTCCGCTGGCGTTGGTGCTGGCCCGGGGCAGCTTTGCCGGGCAGCGGCTGCTCCGTTCCTTCGTGCTGCTGCCGCTGGTGCTCCCGCCTGTGGTGGGTGGTATTGCGCTCCTTTACACGTTCGGCAGGCAGGGCCTCCTGGGCCGGAGCCTGGAGGTGCTGGGGATCCAGATCGCCTTCTCCACTGCCGCCGTGGTCCTCGCCCAGACGTTCGTGGCGCTGCCGTTCCTCGTGGTGAGCCTGGAGGGCACGCTGCGGACCGCCGGCGGGCGTTACGAGGCCGTGGCGGCAACACTCGGCGCACGTCCCGGCACGGTCCTCCGCCGGGTAACGCTGCCCCTGGTCCTGCCCGGCCTGGCCTCCGGAGCCGTGCTGTCGTTCGCGCGGAGCCTCGGTGAATTCGGTGCCACCCTGACGTTTGCGGGCAGCCTGCAGGGTGTCACCCGCACGCTGCCGCTGGAGATTTACCTCCAGCGCGAAACCGACGCCGACGCCGCCGTCGCGCTTTCCCTTGTTTTGGTGGCGGTCGCCGTCACCGTGGTCGCGGTGTCCTACCGCGGCCCGCGGCGGCTGCCGGCCGGACCATCCGGTTCGGAAAGGCGTACGACGTCGGTGCCCGCCCGGGACGGCGGCGTGCAGTGAGCTTCCGGCTGGAGGCCGCGGTGGCGGCGCGCGGCTTTGATGTGTCCCTCACCGTGGGCCCTGCGGAGACCGTGGCGATCATGGGTCCCAACGGTGCAGGAAAGTCCACCCTGCTGGCCGTCATCGCCGGGCTGCTGCACCCGGACTCGGGCAGGGCTGACATGGGGGGCAGGGTCCTGTTCGACCTTGGCTCCGGCCGGTCCACGTGGACGGCGCCGCATCACCGCGGCACCGCCCTGCTGGCCCAGGAGCCACTCCTTTTCCCGCACCTGAGCGCCCTGGAGAATGTGGCGTTCGGCCCCCGAAGTCGGGGTGAATCCCGGCGTACCTCGCGGAAAACGGCGCTTCACTGGCTCGGCGCCGTGGACGCCGGAGGCCTGGCCGGCCGGCGGCCTGCCGAGCTCTCCGGCGGGCAGGCCCAGCGGGTGGCCGTAGCCCGGGCTCTGGCGGCGGATCCCGGGCTGCTGCTGCTCGATGAACCCATGGCCGCCCTGGACATCCATGCCGCCCCGCTGCTGCGCAGGCTTTTGAAGCGTGTACTCGCCGGGAGACGGGCCATCATCGTCACGCACGACGTCCTGGACGCGCTGATGCTGGCAGACCGCGTGATCGTCCTCGAGGACGGCAGGATCATCGAGTCCGGTCCCACACGCGACATTCTGCAGCGGCCGCGGAGCAGGTTCGTGGCCGGTATGGCCGGGCTCAACCTGATACCCGGCACCCTGACGGAACATGGCCTCAGGACCGCCGCCGGCCAGCACATTGCCGGACAGCACGACTCCCTCCTGGACGCGGAAGCGGCTGCCGCGGGGCCCGGCGTGGAAGAATGGTCTGGTTTGGACGCGGGGGCCGCCGCTCCCGGCCAGGCAGGTGTGGCAGTGTTCCCGCCGTCGGCTGTTTCGGTCTTCCTGACCGAAGCGCACGGCAGCCCCCGGAATTCCTTTCCGGTCACGATCACGGACCTGGAGCCGCACGGCGACCAGATCCGCGTCCGGGCGGGGGAACTCTTCGCGGACGTCACGCCCGCTGCGTCAGCAGACCTGGGACTCGCGCCCGGAATGGCCGTGTTCTTTGTGATCAAGGCCGGAGCCGTGTCCGTCTACCCGGCATGAGGCGGGCATGCCCACAGAATGACCACTGCCGACCGTCCGGCCCCTTGCGAAGGAGAGAGTTCTTGAAGACCGCCAATGCCCTGGCCGCTATTGCCGTTGCCGCCGCACTGCTGGCACCCCTGCCCGCCGCCGCAGCCCCCATAGGGGAGGGATATCCCGACGCTACGGGAGAGGGGAGCGGAGACAGGACCATGAACCGGAAGGTGGCCGGCGGCAGCCCGACCTCCATTTTTGCGGCTCCCGCGGCGGCCCAGATCTCGTTCGATGCAGCGGGCACCGACGTGCGCTGCGCCGGGAGCCAGATCTCGGCCAATTGGGTCATCACGGCCAAGCACTGCAACTCACAGAGCCTCAGGTCGGTCCGCCTCGGCAGCACGTACCTGGAGGCGTACGGGGCTGTCCGGACTGTCGCTGCCCGCTACGCGTCACCCATGGGTGACCTTTTGCTCCTTAGGCTGTCCACGCCATACTCCGGCGCCACTGTGAGTCTTTCCGCTTCCCTGCCGGCCTCCGGCACGGCGGCCAAGGTCTACGGCTGGGGCTACCAGGCTGAGGGATCCGGCTCCATGTCCTATTTCCTGAAGACGGCCGATGTCACTGTCACCGGCCCGGGATCAGACAGCTACGGCGGTGCGTCGGTCAGCACCCGGTCGCAGTCGGGGCACCCCGTCGGCGGCGACTCCGGCGGTCCGCTGATGGTCGACGGCAAGCTGGCAGGTGTTCTTTCCGAATCCAGCGTCCTGCCTGCAGGGAACACCTCTGACTATTCCCAGTACTACAGCGACCATGCGTCCATAGCCCGGAACCTCGACTGGATCACCCGCATCAGTGGCGTCATCGGCTCCTGACTCCACCCTGACTCCGGCTCCTGACCCTGGCTCAGGAGCCGGTCCGAGGGCTACATCCCCGGCAGGTCCAGGGCTTCGTAGACCTGGATGGTGGCGCCGGGCATCATGAGGTGCGGGTGCCCCTCCAGCAGCGCGAGGGCGCCGTCCTCATCCTCGGCCTGGAGAATGCCGTAACCGCCAACGTGCGTGCTGGTGTCGGAGGTGCCGGTGGCGCTGATCTCCTTGCCCGTCCCCAGCGGATTGCCCATGTCGACGATCCCGTCGCCTGCGCGCTGAGCCCATTCCATCCACGCCTTCATGCCTTCCTGGGCGGCTTCAGGGCTGCTTTCTGCCATTTGCGCTTGCGCCGACTGCGGGGCGGTGTAAAGAACAACGAACTTCTTCATTGCGGCTCCTCGGTTCGAGTATGCGATTAACTGTCGTCGCTGGTCACAGGTCGATCCTAGGGGGATCCGGGCGGCAGGGATACAGTTCAAGAGCGATGGTTTTCCCGAAGTTCATCTGCCCTGCGGGGCCGTTTCGCTGTGGGCAAACCTGGGTCCAGACACGCCTGCTGCAAAGTTGAGCGTAGTAGACTCAACTTAGTAATCCCATCCCGAAAGGAGCTCTCTTTGGACGTCAAATTCACCACCAAGAGCCAGGAGGCTCTTTCGGCGGCCGCAATGAATGCGTCGACGGCGGGAAACCCCCAGGTTGAGCCGGCGCACCTGCTGAAGGCGCTGATGGATCAGCGCGAGGGCGTCGCCGTCGCCCTGCTCCGTGCCACCGGCACGGATCCCGACGCCGTCAGCGTGCAGGCAAGCAGCGCCATCAAGAACCTGCCGGCCACATCAGGCAGTTCGGTCCAGCAGGCGCAGCTGTCGCGCACCGCCCTGCAGGCCATCCAGACGGCGCAGAACGAGGCCGACCGGCTGGGGGATTCGTTCGTCTCCACCGAGCACCTGCTGCTCGGACTCTCAGCGGGAAGCGACGGCGTCGGGAAGCTCCTGCGCAACGCTGGAGCCTCCCATGAGGCGCTGCTCGCCGCCCTGCCCGGGGTGCGTGGAGACCGCAAGGTCAACACCGCGGATCCGGAAAACACCTTCCAGGCGCTGGAGAAGTTCGGCACAGACCTGACGGCGACGGCCCGCTCCGGCAAGCTGGACCCCGTGATCGGACGGGATGCCGAGATCCGTCGCATCATCCAGGTGCTGAGCCGCCGGACCAAGAACAACCCGGTGATCATCGGCGAGCCGGGCGTCGGTAAGACCGCCGTCGTCGAGGGGCTGGCGCAGCGGATCGTGGCCGGCGACGTCCCGGAGAGCCTGCGCGGCAAGACCCTGGTTGCCCTGGACCTCGCCTCCATGGTGGCGGGCGCCAAGTACCGCGGCGAATTTGAAGAGCGACTCAAGGCTGTCCTGGAAGAAATCAAGAACTCGGACGGGCAAATCGTCACCTTCATCGACGAGCTCCACACGGTGGTGGGTGCCGGCGCCACGGGGGATAGCTCCATGGATGCCGGCAACATGCTCAAGCCCATGCTGGCCCGCGGCGAGCTGCGCCTGATCGGTGCCACCACACTTGACGAGTACCGGGAGAACATCGAGAAGGACCCGGCCCTGGAACGCCGCTTCCAGCAGGTCTACGTGGGTGAGCCCAGCGTGGAGGACACCATCGGCATCCTCCGCGGTCTCAAGGAACGCTACGAGGCCCATCATAAGGTGGCCATTGCCGACTCCGCCCTCGTCGCCGCAGCCACGCTGTCCAACCGCTACATCTCGGGGCGCCAGCTGCCGGACAAGGCGATCGACCTGGTGGACGAGGCCGCCTCCCGGCTCCGCATGGAGATCGACTCGGCTCCGGAGGAGATCGATCAGCTGCGGCGCCAGGTGGACCGGCTGACCATGGAGGAACTGGCCCTCGCCAACGAGAAGGACGCCGCTTCCGTGGAGCGGCTGGCCGCCCTGCGGGCGGACATGGCGGACAAGAAGGAGGAGCTGTCCGCACTGAATGCCCGCTGGGAAGCGGAGAAGGCCGGCCTGAACAGGGTGGGCGACCTGAAGGCCAAGCTGGACGAGCTGAGGTCCACGGCGGACAAGGCGCAGCGGGAGGGTGACCTGGAGACCGCCTCACGCATCCTCTATGGCGAGATTCCGGCCCTGGAGCGCGAGCTGAACGCCGCCGCGGAGGCAGAGGCCGCCGTCGGGGATAAGTCCTCGCAGATGGTGGCCGAGGAAGTCACCGCGAACGACATTGCCGAGGTGATCTCGGCGTGGACCGGCATCCCGGCCGGACGCATGCTGCAGGGCGAAAGCCAGAAGCTGCTGCACATGGAAGAGGAGCTCGGCAGGCGCCTGATCGGCCAGTCCAAGGCGGTGCAGGCGGTGTCTGACGCCGTGCGCCGGGCCCGTGCCGGCATCAGCGACCCCAACCGGCCCACCGGCTCATTCCTGTTCCTCGGTCCCACCGGCGTGGGTAAAACCGAGCTTGCCAAGGCTCTGGCGGACTTCCTCTTCGACGACGAGCGCGCCATGGTGCGGATTGACATGTCCGAGTACGGCGAGAAGCACTCCGTGGCCCGGCTGGTCGGCGCGCCCCCGGGTTACGTGGGCTATGAGGAGGGCGGCCAGCTGACCGAGGCCGTCCGCCGCCGCCCCTACTCGGTGGTGCTGCTCGACGAGGTAGAAAAAGCCCACCCGGAGGTCTTCGACATCCTCCTGCAGGTGCTCGACGACGGCCGCCTCACCGACGGCCAGGGCCGCACCGTGGACTTCCGCAACGTGATCCTGGTGCTGACGTCCAACCTCGGAAGCCAGTTCCTGGTGGACCCCACCCTGGATGCGCAGGCTAAGCGCACGGCCGTGATGGCCACCGTAAACGCGTCCTTCAAGCCGGAGTTCCTGAACCGCCTGGACGAAGTGGTGCTGTTCGATGCCCTGACCGTGAAGGAACTGGCCCGGATCGTCGAACTGCAGGTGGCAGATCTCTCCAGCCGCCTCCACGAGCGGCGGCTCTCACTCGAGGTGACCGAGGGCGCCCGCGCCTGGCTGGCCATGTCCGGCTTCGATCCGGCCTATGGAGCCCGCCCGTTGCGGCGCCTGGTACAGCGTGAGATCGGCGACCGCCTGGCCAAGGCCATCCTTGCCGGCGACATTTCCGACGGCGACACGGTGCTCGTGGATACCGCGACCGACGTCGACGAACTCACCATCGAGGGGCTGGAGGCCATGGGAACGCCCTCCGCCGGCACCCCCGCCGGAAGCGGACTCTCGGTGCGCCGCAAGGGCTAAGCCTGCGGAGGACCCAGCGGGCTGGCGTCAGGAATGCCCTGGCGTCAGCCCTGCGGGAGAAGGCTGGCCTTGATGATGTTTCCCGACGCGGAAGTAACGTAACAGTCCACCCGGCGGTCCCCCTGCCGCCAGCTGTCGGGGCTGGGGTAGGCGAGTTGGTACGTCAGGACATAGGCGTTGGTCTTGCTGGTCAGCGCCGCAGCCTGGCATGCCTCGCGGCCCTTTGCCTTCATGGCCTTGGCGCCGGGGTAGGAATCCCCGGTGGGGTATTGGTGGACGGCCACAAGTTGGGCGGAATGCCCCGACGTGCAGGCCACCACCGTGGCGTTGGCCGCCGAGGCGTCAAAATCCTTGAAGCAGTCCCCAACCCTGAAGTCCAAGGGGCTTACGCCCTTCACGGGAAGGCTGGGGCGCGCTGTTGCCCGGGGCGCGGCAGAGGACGCGGATGCCGCGGCGGGGCCGGGCTCGCCGATGGTCTGCAGGGTGGCACCGGCCAGCAGCGAACCGAGGATCCACAGGAGCAGGCCGGCCACCACGAGCAACGCGACCAAGAAGCCCGCTTTCATGAAGTTCTGCTGCAGGCCCGGCCGGACCTCGCCGGCGGCATTCGCTGCGTACCCTGACGGAATATCCTGCGGGCTGGAGGGCCCGGGGCGCGAGGCCTCTGGATCGGAGGGCCGCGGGTCAGCTTGCACCGGCGAATCAGGCTGCGCAATTCGCGGCGGGACAGCCGGGGGCGGCGGGACGGGCCGCGGCCCGGCGCCGGGGACTGGATTGCCTTCATTCAATGGCTCGGCACCCCTTCCTTGCGGTTTCGCGGCCTCGGACCCTGCTTCCTCTGTTTCACTCGTTCAGGAGACTCTACCGAAAAATTCCCCTCCAACCCCATGATTGCCGCGGTTTTGGTCCCGACGCCGGCCCGTGCGACGCGCCCGTGGCGAGCAGTGACCGCCGAAAGCATGTAATCTAGGGATACGACAAATTGACCAAACATTCCGGGGCCTCACCGATAGCCAAGGTGACCACCTCCGGTCCAAGTACAAAAGGGGGTCACGCCATGGGGCGCGGCCGTCAAAAGGCAAAAGCTACCAAGCAGGCTCGGGACATTAAGTACTACTCCCCGAACACTGACTATTCGGCCCTTCAGCGTGAGCTCACGGGTCCGGGCAGTCGTGCCACGAGCCATTTCGCGAATGAACCGGTCGAACCGGACTATTCAGCCTACGTGGATAAGTACGCGGACGATTTGGAAGACGACGACGACGAGGTAGATACCCGTCGGATCGGTTAGTCGCTACAACTGCAACCTGCCGTAAGGCGTTCGGTTGCGCGCGGCGTCATACCCTCCTGTTCGTCGTTATCCCGTCGTCAGATTTCGGCACCCTTCGTTTCCGAAGGAGCCTTCTAAGAAGGCTCTCTTAAGCGATGGCCGCCACCAATTACCAGGCCCGTCGGGGCACGCCAGCCATTGGCGTGCCCGGCGGGTTTTCTGCTGCCCGGCCGCAGGGTGCCTGGTCCGGGGCCTTCTCCGCCGTGCCCGTTCACGTCTAGGCTGTTAGGGGTTTGGTCTGGCGAAGGGATGGGCAGCAGCATGGTTCAGCGAAGCGGCTACACCAAAGGGGAGGTGTGCTGGGCGGACGTCCAGACTCCGGATGTTGCGGCGGCCAAGTCTTTTTATGCCGCAGTGTTCGGCTGGCGTTACGAGGACCTGCCCACCCGGGACGGACGCAGTTACTCGAAGGCCTTCATCGACGGCGACGTTGTCGCAGTCGTGGCGCCGCAGAATCCCGCCCAGCAGACGTCGGGCACCCCGGCGCAGTGGAACGTGTACTTCTGTGCGGATGACGCCCGGGAAGTGGCGGAGGAGGCGCGGCACGCGGGCGGGACAGTGCAGTTCGGCCCCGAAGAAGTGGGTGACACCGGCGTCATGGTGTTCCTGGAACCGCCCGGGGGCGGCACCACCGGCGTCTGGCAGGCGGGAACGCACGCAGGCAGCGGGCGGCACAACGAACCTGGAGCGTTCGCGTGGGCCGAACTCCTGACGCCCGAACCGCAGGCCGCCGTCGGATTCTTCCAGCAGATATTCGGTCACGAGGTCACCGAATATCCGCAGGACGACGGCGGGACGTACACCACCCTGATTGTCGGCGGCTCGGAGGTGGCGGGCATTGCCCCCGCGCCCGAGGACGAGGGCGCAGACGCGGGCGCCGGTCCGGAGGAAGCATCCGCGCCGGGCGACGGCGAGGTGCGCGCCCGGCTGGGCTGGCAGGTCTATTTCGGAGTTTCCAGCGTCAAGGAAGCCGTGCTGGCGGCAGTGACGGCGGGCGCTGAAGTGCTCGTGGAGCCGGAATTCGACGAGGATGCCGGGAGTATCGCCACGCTGAAGGACCCGCAGGGCGGAGTGTTCAGCGTCCTGGAGGTTGACGTACCGAAGGGTTAGGCATCCAGTGCTCCCGACCGGCCCCCTCGCCTCGCAAGCTCGGCCAGGGAACCCTGCCGGCGTGGGCCCAACCCGCCGTTATGAACCTTCTAAACGGCAGTTACGGAGCACTCGATGAGTTAATTAGGCGTAGGTGTTGACCATCCGGACGGCGCCGCCGTCGACGCCCTTCGCGCCCTGGACGTAGTCCGGGCCGGTCTTGAGGATGTCGTCGGAGTCGGCGCTGACCGTGCCCATGATCCAGGACGGCAGGCCGCGCTCGTTGAGGCGGGCCACTGCGGCGTCAGCGACGTCTGCGGAGACGATGGCCACCATGCCCACACCGAGGTTGAGCGTACGCTCGAGGTCAGCCAGCGGGACGCGGCCAAGCTCCGAGACCAGCTTGAAGATGGCCGGCAGCTCCCAGGTGGCGCGGTCCACTGTGGCCACAAGGCCCTGCGGCAGGACACGGGCCAGGTTGGCTGCAAGTCCGCCGCCGGTGACGTGGCTGAAGCCGTGCACGGCCTTATCCGAGCCCACTGGGAAGGTCCGGGCCAGGTCCAGGCAGTCAGCGGCGTAGACGCGGGTGGGTTCCAGCAGCTCCTCACCCAGCGTGCGGCCGAGTTCGGACACCTGCCGGTCCAGGGCCCAGCCGGCGTGGTTGATGACGCGGCGGACCAGCGAGTAGCCGTTGGAGTGGAGGCCGGAGGACGCCATGCCAATCACCACATCGCCCGCGCGGACGCGGTCCGGGCCCAGCAGGGCATCGGCTTCAACAACACCGGTGGCGGCGCCGGCGACGTCGTATTCGTGCTCGCCCAGCAGGCCCGGGTGCTCGGCCGTTTCGCCGCCCACCAGGGCGGTGCCGGCCACAGAGCAGGCTGCCGCGATGCCGCGGACGATGTCCGCGATGCGCTCCGGGACCACCTTGCCGCAGGCGATGTAGTCGGTCATGTACAGCGGCTCGGCGCCCACCACCACGATATCGTCCACCACCATGCCCACCAGGTCGAAACCGATGGTGTCGTGGATGTCCATGGCCTGGGCGATGGCCACCTTGGTGCCGACACCATCCGTGGAGGTGGCCAGCAGGGGCCGCTTGTAGGTCAGCAGCTTCGAGACGTCGTACAGTCCGGCAAAACCGCCGACGCCGCCAATCACCGAAGCGTTGTGCGTCGCCTTGACGGCATCCTTCATGAGTTCGACGGCGCGGTCTCCCGCTTCGACGTCGACGCCGGCGGACGCGTACGTAATGCCGGCGTTGCTCTGCGCCAAATTGTTCTGCGCCAAACCGTTCTGGGCGGCGTTCATGTCAGCAGTGGGGGAGGCGGAAGTCATACGGACTCTTTCTTGTCAGCGCCGACGGGGGCAGCGTCGTGGTGGACGTCAGGCACGCGGTCGGCCTCGGTCAGCAGGTTCTCAAATTCGGAATCCGGTCCCGGGTCGCAGCCCGTTGCGCCGGGCTTCTCCGCCGGGTCTTCCGTGACGGTGATGGTGTCCGGGTTGCCGGGGGTGGCTGCGGCCGGTCCCGGCGCAGCCGCGGCGGCGCCGGAGCGGGCACCGGCGGCGGGGAGGCCGCCGAGGTCCGTGCGTTCGAGCAGGTTCTTGCCCAGCTTGTCCGAGCCCGGAAGCTCGATGGGGTACTTGCCGGTGAAGCAGGCGGTGCAGAGGCGTTCCCGGGGCTGCCGGGTGGCGCCGATCATGCCGTCCTCGGAGATGTACGCCAGCGAATCCGCGCCGATGGCCTGGGAGATTTCCTCGATCGTGGCGCCGTTGGCGATCAGTTCCGCGCGGGAGGCGAAGTCGATGCCGTAGAAGCAGGGCCACTGGACGGGCGGGGAGGAGATCTTCACGTGCACGGCGGCTGCGCCGGCCTCGCGGAGCATGCGGACGATGGCGCGCTGGGTGTTGCCGCGGACGATCGAGTCGTCCACCACCACCACGCGCTTGCCGCGGATCACGGATTCCAGGGCGTTGAGCTTGAGCCGGATGCCGAGCTGGCGGAGCGTCTGGGACGGCTGGATGAACGTGCGGCCCACGTAGGAGTTCTTGACGAAGCCATGGGCGAACGGGATGCCGGATTCCTCGGCGTAGCCCACGGCGGCCGGGGTTCCGGATTCGGGCACCGGGATGACGATGTCCGCTTCCTGGGTGTTTTCGCGGGCCAGCTGGCGGCCCATCTCCACCCGGGACTCGTACACGGAGCGCCCGGCGATCGCGGCGTCGGGGCGGGCGAGGTAGACGTATTCGAACACGCAGCCGGCCGGCGTCGGCTCTGCGAAGCGCTGGGACCGCACGCCCTGCTCATCGATGGCGATGAATTCGCCGGGTTCGATCTCACGGATGAAGCTGGCGCCAACGGTGGCCAGCGCGGACTGTTCCGAGGCGACCACCCAGCCGCGCTCCAGCCGGCCGAGGCAGAGCGGACGGATGCCGAACGTGTCGCGGGCCGCGTAGAGGGTGCCTTCGTCCATGAACACGAAACAAAAGCCGCCCTTGATCTTCGGGAGCAATTCGATGGCGGTCTGTTCGAGGGTCTTGCCCTCTTCGCCTTCGAGCAGTGCCGTGACCAGTGCGGTGTCCGAGGTGTTGCCCTGCTTCATTTCGCCGCTGAGCTGGCCGCCGTTGCGGTCGTTGATCATGGCGTTGAGCTCGGCCGTATTGGTCAGGTTGCCGTTGTGGGCCAGGGCGACCGTGCCGGTGGCCGTGGCGCCGAGGGTGGGCTGGGCATTGGCCCAGTGGCTGGCGCCGGTTGTGGAATAGCGGCAGTGGCCGACGGCCAAGTGCCCGGTCAGGGTGTTCAGCGTGGTCTCGTCGAAGACCTGGGATACGAGGCCCATGTCTTTGTAGACGTTGATCCGCTTGCCGTCGCTGGTTGCTATGCCAGCCGACTCCTGACCGCGGTGCTGCAATGCATACAGCCCGTAATAGGTGAGTTTTGCTACTTCTTCACCTGGTGCCCAGACCCCGAAGACGCCGCAAGCGTCCTGAGGGCCTTTTTCGCCAGGGAGAAGATCATGAGAAAGTTTTCCATCGCCGCGTGCCACTGGTCGATTATCTCACGTGATGGGGTAGGGAACTTCCGCCGGCCGGTTTATGACCGGAGGCCCGGCTCGTTGCCGTTGTCCTGCCGGTGCCCGGGAGCAGGGTGCTCCTCCGCGCCACTCCCGGGCTGTTCCGCGTCAGGAAGCGGAGGCCCGGCCTCGGGCCCAGCCTCCGGGACAGCCTCGACAACGCCCTGGCGCGCCCGCCTGACGCTTAGCCGGTCCAGGATCAGCGCCGCAATTGCGCCGAGGATCACACCGCCGGCACCGCACAGGACCATGAAGAAGCCGAAGACGGTGCCGGGGTCGTAGGTGGCGTTGCCCGGCAGCGCATAGGCGATCACTGCCGCCACGGCGATGCCCACGAGCCCGCCCAGAATCAGGAACGGGACGTACTTGGGGGCGCGTCGTACGGTGATCTCGCGCCGTTCAGGAATTTCGTGCCGTTCGGGGGTGGGGTCGTCAGAGGCCATGCCATCTAGCCTACTGTCCGGGCCGTGCCAGATCAGATTCGGAGTCAGACCAGCACGGAAGCGTCCACCAGCCGCTGCCGCTGCTCGCCCAGCACGTCGCCGCCGGACATCCGCATCACGTCCCCGTTCCTGAGGTACGGGTAGCGGCCCGAGAGCGCTACACCGGCCGGAGTGCCGGTGGTGATCAGGTCCCCGGGCTCGAGCACCATGTACTGCGAGACCCGGCGGACTAGCTCGGCCGCGCCGAAGACCATGTCCTGGGTCGAACTTTTCTGTCGCGGCTCGTCGTTGACCCAGGATGCGAGCTCGATGCTGCCGGGGTCCGCCGAGGCAGCGGGTACCAGCCATGGACCCAGCGGGTTGAACGTCGGGCAGGACTTGCCCAGCGACCACTGCGGCCCGGAATGCTCCAGCTGGTATTCGCGCTCCGAGACGTCGTTGGACAGCACGTACCCTGCGATGCAGACAGCGGCAGCGGCATTGGACTGCAGGTAGCTGGCGCGCTGGCCGATCACCACTCCGAGCTCCACCTCCCAGTCAACGCGCTGGGCGCCGGGTGGGATCACGACGTCGTCGTTGGGCCCCACCACGGTGTTGGGGTGCTTGAAGAAGATGATGGGCCGCTCCGGCGCAGGGAGGCCCGACTCGGCGGCGTGCGCGGCATAGTTCAGCCCGACGCCGATCACCGCACCCGGGCGGGCGATGGGGGCGCCGATCCGCTTGCCCTCGACGGAGACGTGCGGCAGGCCCGCCACGTCAAGGTCGTCCAGCCGATGTGCCCAGGTTTCCAGGAAGGCGCCGTCGATGTCGGAGGTGACGGGTCTCAGGTCATACGCCTTCCCCTCGTCGTCGATGATGACCGGGATCTCGTTCCCGGTTGTGCCAATGCGCATCAGCCGCATGCTTGTCCTTTCAGCTTCCGCGGTAGGTGGAGTAGGCGAACGGGCTCAGCAGCAGCGGCACGTGGTAGTGCTCGGGGCCGGTCACCTCGAAGACGAGGTCCACCTCGGGAAAGAACGTGGCCGTGCCGCTTTTTGCGTAGTAGTCGCCGGTGGCGAAGTTGAGCCGGTAGTTGCCCGGGGCCAGTTCCTCGGGGCCGAGGTCTTTCGCGCGGCCGTCCGCATCGGTGGTGCTGCCCGCCAGCTGAGTCCAGCGGCCGCCGTCGTCCGCGTAAAGCACGACGGCGACGCCCGCCGCCGGGCGTCCGGCGCCGGTGTCCAGGATGTGCGTGGTGACGTGGGAAACACTCATTCGCTGATCACTCCTTCGAGGCGCAGCAAGGCGATCTCGCGCAGTTGCTGGGCCACAATGACGTCTTCTTGGGCGGGGCTGTTGGCAAGGCGCTCGTTCAGGGCGGCCAGGATTTCGGGTGCTGTTCGGCCGGCGGCGCGGATCAGGAAAACGCGGCCGAACTTCTCCTCATACGCGCGGTTTCCGGCAGCCAGTGCCTCCGCGGCCGCCGCGTCCTCCGGATCGACGCCGGCCTGCTCCGAACGGGACATGGACGCCTCCGCGGTTGCCGCCGTCGGGCGTTCACCGATCCGCGGGTGGTGCGCCAAGGCGGCGTCGACCTCGTCCGGCGTGAACGGCGAGGCGGCGTCACGGGCGAAGCCGAGCAGCGCATCGCCGGAGGCGAAGGGGCGGGCGTCGGCGATCTGGTCCACCCAGCGCTGGATGTCGATGCAGGGCCGGAGGACCGCGCTGGCGTCTGCGCGGTCCGCTTCATTGAATTCGGCAAGCTTCATGCTTGATGATCCCTCGTGCTGGTGCTGGCATCCACGGTGACGGCTATGCGGCATGCCGGGTCTTCTCCCGGCGAGGCTGGAACTCCCCTTGGAGTTCCAGTCTTCCGCATCGTGGAACTGTTATTTCAGCATACGTAATAGTGAAGCGGAATGGCCCAGAGAATGTCAAGAGACACCAGACCATTACCTAGCCCCGCATTGCCGCAAACCAAGTGGTAAAAGCTGATTTTCGCTCCGAAAAACAGGTATCCCCTACTGGTGACACTAAGTGGGCCCAATCATAGGCTTTTAGCCCACAAGGCCTTATCTGTGGCGCACGAGGCATCGTCGCCGCGGATACACGCCCGATAGTGCCGCAAGTTGCCGATGGTGTCGTCCGATCAGGGGATTCCGCCGGCGTCTCCAGAAGTCGCTACCTTATGAAGCGGTGAGGCTCGTGTCCATACCCAGTGCAGTTCCAGCGCCGCATGAAGAGCCCGTGGGCCAGGGCGCACCTTCGCGGGGCAGCGGGTGCACGCCGTGGAGGGCTTTGACGTGAGCGACCCCCTGGATGCCACCATTCATCGGGAAGAGGGCCATGAGCACCTCGTCCTGGAACTGCCGCGGGCCATGGAAAGCCCCGTCCGCCCGGACTGGTCTGGAGCCCGGTGGATCGGCGCCGTGGACCTCACCTCCCTGAACGGGCACAAAAGCCTGAAGCTGCGGGATTCCGAGGGGTACGAGCGTGCCCGGTTGCTGGTGCGCGAGGGCTCATCCGTGCGGGGTTTCGTTGATGTCGAAGCGCCGGGAGGCGTCCTGGACCGGGCAACACTGGATTCGGCCACGGCCGCACTGCCCGAGGCCGAGCCGGTTGCCGCCGCGGTGTCGGCCCCCAGCATCACGGTGGTCATTTGCACGAGAGACCGGGCCTCCGTGCTGCGCGGTGCGCTCGAGGCTCTGCTCCGCCTCGACTATCCGGACTACGACATTCTGGTGGTGGACAACGCGGCGCGAAGCACCGAGACCAAAGACATGGTGCGGCAGGAGTTCCAAGACCCCCGCATCAGGCTGATCGAGGAGCCTGTGCCTGGGCTGTCCCACGCGCGCAACACCGGGCTCGAGCACGCCCGGGGCGACATCGTCGCATTCACGGACGACGACGTCGTGGTGGACCAAGCCTGGCTCCGGGAGATCGCCGCGGGCTTCGAACGCGCTCCGGGCACTGCCTGCGTCACGGGGCTGGTGCCGGCCGGGGAGGTGCGGTCGCGCGCCCAGGGCTACTTCGATTACCGGGTGAGCTGGTCCAAGAGCATCACGGCCAAGGTGTACTCCCTCGCCGAGCCTCCTGCCGACCTTCCGAACTTCCCCTTCTGCGTCGGGGCTTACGGCACCGGGGCCAATTTCGCGCTGGACCGCCGGACTGCGCTCAGCCTGGGCGGATTCGACACCGCTCTGGGGGCGGGAACCCGCACCGGTGGAGGCGAAGACATCGACATGTTCACCCGGGTGATTCTTGCGGGCCACCCCTTGGTGGTCCATCCCTCAGCAATCGTCTGGCACCGTCACCGCGACGGCCTGGAGGAACTGCAGGCCCAGGCGCGCAGCTACGGCAGCGGATTGGGCGCATGGCTCACGAAGATCCTTCTGAACCCCCGTACTGCCCGGCTCGCCCTGGCGCGGACGCCGCATGCGGTCCGCCAACTGCTGACGAACGCCCGGCATCATCCCGTGGAACCGACTGCCGGCGGAACTGGCGCCTTCGATCCCTGGGATCCACAGCTTGCCAAGGTGCTGCGGCTGGAACTGCTTGCGGTTGCCCGCGGACCCCTGAACTACCTGCTGCAGCGCCGCTCATGACCTGAGTCCTGCGGCCGTCTTTCGCGGCGCCGAACCGCCCAAGGTTCCCGTTCGCGTCTCCCCACATTTCTTCAAACGGACCAGAAGGGTTCAGCCACATGAGTCGCTCATTGCAGGAGGAAGTCGTTACGTCGAGGCTGCTCATTTACAGGGAGGTGGCGCTGAATTCATTCCGCTCGTGGGATGGAGTCATCGGGGCCTTGGGCCTGCTGGCAGCACTCCTGATTCTGCTGGACGCCGGCGGGACAGTTCTTGCGCCCTTCAAACTCATCATGTGCCTGGCATTGCCGGGATGGGTCCTTGTGAGCCGCCTTGCGGACGCTGACCCTGCAGCACGGTTGGTCTGGACTGTTGTGGCGAGTGCCATGCTCTTCACGGTGTTCGCATTTTTCATGGCGTGGTCCGGCATCTGGCATCCACGGCCTGTCGCCGCGGCCGGCCTGGTGGCCTCCTCAGCAGCCATGGTTCTGTTCCCGGCCGTCCACGGGTTCGGTTCCCGGCCGTTCGAGTGGCGGTTGCGTCCGCTGCGACAGATGATTCCGCTGGACCGGCTGCGCGTGCTTGGCCGCTTGCGGGAGCGGGGCCTGCGGGAACTCCTGCCCTGGCTGGTCCTCGGAGCCGCCCTGGTCCTGTGGGGCGTTTCGCTCGCAATGACCGGCTCCGGCGAACTGGACACCTGGGGCCTGCTGACCAAATACCCGGTCACCTGGTACCTTGCCGTGGCCGCCGTTTTGGGCCTCTGCATCTGGGGCATCGGAACACGGCGGGAAACCCCTGCGCGGTTCCTGGTCGCCTCTGTCTCGGGCCTGGTCGTCATGCTTTATGCGTCGGCGAACCTGCTGACGGCCGTGCCGCGCCTGCCGTGGAGCTATAAGCACATTGCGGTGACAGACTTCATTGGCGCCACGGGCCAGATGGACCCGTCCGTGGACATCTACAACCGATGGCCGGGCTTCTTCGCGAGCAGTGCGTTCCTTGGAGAGGCGATCGGACTCCGGGACGCCCTGGACTATGCCGCATGGGCGGAGATCGGGTTCGCGCTCCTGAACGTCGTCACCGTCCTGGCCATAGCCCGCGCTCTCTCCAGGAATCCCCGCGTGTACTGGACCGCGACGCTGGTGTTCGTCCTGGCCAACTGGGTCAACCAGAATTACTACTCCCCCCAGGCATTCGGATACACGCTGTACCTGACCATGTGCCTTATTGTTCTCACCTTCCTGCGCAGTACGCCCGTCATGGTGGTGCAGGTACTTGAGGAACGCCTGACGAGACCACAGCTGCCGGTGATTGAATCGTATGAGAGGCCTGTCGCCCGTTCGATGAGGGTCACCGCCATCGTCGCCGTGCTGCTCCTGCAGGCCGCGATCGTCGTGAGCCACCAGCTGACCCCTTATTTGGCCCTCCTGGGGCTCGTTCCGCTCTTCCTGCTCGGATATTTCCGGCCGCGGTGGCTGGCGCCGGCGCTTGTGGTCATGACCCTCCTCTATCTCATTCCGAACATTGGCTTCATAGAGCAAAAATATGGCTTGTTCACCGGATTCGACCCCCTTGCCAACGCCGGATACCAGCCGCGAAGCGACACATTTACGGACCCAGCGGCCTGGTTGATGACCACCCGGTGGATGGCCCGTGCGGCTGTGCTCCTGTCCGTCCTGACGGGGGTCCTGGCGCTCGCCGGATTCGTCCGGCGCCTGATGCAGGGTGAAGTACGGACCACGCTGATGGTTGCGTGGATGGCGGTGGCCCCCGCATTCGGGCTGCTCGGCCAGTCGTACGGCGGAGAAGCGCGGCTCCGCATCTATCTCTTCGCCCTCCCGTGGCTGGCCATCGGCGTAGCCTGGCTGTTCTGGTCGGGGCCGCTGCGCACGCGGAAGGCGCTCCTGGGAGCCACCGCCGCCCTGAGCTCCATGGCCCTCCTGTTCAGCGTCGTGTACTTCCAGCCGGAGGAGGACCACCGGATCCCGAAGGGCGACGTGGTTGCCAGCCAATGGATAGACTCGCACGCCCGTTCCGGTGATGTGATCTTCGAGCCGGGCTACTTCTTCCCGACGCTGATCGGACCGAATTATCCGAATTACTACCGGACAATCAGGGTGGCCCCGCTTTCAGGGCTTATTAAGAATCTGACGGGACCCGTCAATGCGGAAAACATTGAGAAATACGCTGACAGCATCAAGCCCACATCCAATGTCTATGTTGTCTTTTCGGACAATAAACGCGAAGACGAGTCAGCGGCCAAGCTGTCGCCGGCCGGCACGGTTTCCAACTTCGAGCAGGACCTGAGTTTCGACAATAGGGCTTCGCGGGTGTTCGAGACTGAAACTGTTCGGATATATCAAATTGCGGGAACTCCATAGGTACGCAGTTTCAGGTCTGGAATCGGGGAGGAACGGATGACTGTGGACGAGGGACACCACAGCGTGCATGAACCGGGGCGTATGCCCACGGTTCTGCATCCGGACGTGGCAAAGGTGTTTCATGCATTGGACGGCTCCGGTCTGCCATGGCTCCTGGTCAGGGGCGAGCACGACCTTGCCCGTCCCTCGGGCGACGTGGACATTCTGGTCGCCAGGGAACAGCTGCCGGGCCTTGACCACCTGATGGCCGGCATCGGTTTTCGCCGCGTCCTGGCGTCCGGGCACGGCAGCCACCGGTTCTATTTCGCGTATGCCGGCCCGGATGACCTGTGGCTGAAGCTGGACTTCGTATCCGACATCTCCTTCGGCCCGTATCAACAGTGGCGCACTGCGCTGGCGTCCGGGTGCCTCAGCCGACGCGTCCGGAACGGACCGTTCTGGCTGCCGGATCCTGCAGACCAGGCGTGGCTGCAGCTGCTCCACCTCGTGCTGGACAAAGGCGAGGTCCGCCCGGAACGCGCCGGCATCGCGAACAGGGCGGCGTCGGCCGCCTCAACAAGCGACGTGCTGGCGGAATTCCTGGACCGGCGTGTGGGCCCCGGCGCCGCCGGACGATTGCTGAACGTGGTCCGGGCCGGCAGGTTTGACGAGGTGCCAGCGATGGCGGCCCGCATGCGATCGGCGTGGACCACGTCGGCTCAACGGCGCCCCAGCATCCTTGCCGTGGCGAACAGGGCCCAGCGCCTACTCACCCCGAGGCTGCGAGGCCGCGCGCCGGTGGTGGGGGTCATGGCACCGGACGGTGCCGGCAAGACCACCCTGCTCCGGAGCCTTGGTGCAGCTGTCCCCCTTCCCAGCAGCTATGTGTACATGGGGATGTGGGGTTCGGGTCCCTGGGATGCCTGGCTCAGCCGTATCCCCGGCGGCCGGCTGGGTAAGAAGGTTTTCCGACTGGTCCGCGGCGGGCTGGCCGCCCGGTATCACTCCCTGCGTGGGCGGATGGTGCTCATGGACCGTGTTGCCTACGACGCTGTGCTGCCCGGTTCAGCCGACAACAGCGTGCTCGGCAGGATAACCAACGCCATGGCCTTTTACCTGGTGCCGGATCCGGACGTCCTTCTGGTGCTGGATGCCCCGGGTGAGGTGATGTTCGCGAGGAAGGGCGAACATTCTGCCGAAATCCTGGAGGGCCGGAGGCAGGCCTACCTGCAGCTGGCTGACAGTCTGCCCCAGGCCAGGGTTCTTGATGCGGTGCAGCCGCAGGACGAGGTGCAGAGACAGGCAACGGACATAGTCTGGCGGCACACGTCACCCAGCCCTGCGGGTGCCTCCGAAGCAGCTCACGCCGGCCCGGTGGAGTTGAACCTGCACTTGTGGAGGCTGCTCGACTGGCGCTTCCTGTTGCCCGTGGTGCAGCCCAGGAGCCTGGGCTACGGCGGGGACATGGGGCGGGATATGGTGGCGGCGCTGCACCTGCTGGACCCCGGCGCGGTCCGCATCGGAGCCGACCGCATTGAAGCTGACCGCCAGAGTGCTGCGGCAGGTGATTTCGACGTCGTTCTGCTTTCCGCGCCTGACGTCCGGCTCTTTGAGGAGGCGGCAGCAGCGGTGGAGCCCGGCGGGTGGGTGTGCGCCCAGGTCAGCCGGTCGTTGCTCCGCAGCTCGGGCCCGCGGACGGTGGGCGGCTGGAAGCGCGTCTTCGAGCGGAAGGGCTTCAGTGATGTCGCCGTCTATTGGCATGCTCCGAACCTGGAGCGCACAGCGCGTATTGTGCCGGTGGCGTCTGCCACGGCAGTCCGGGACACGCTGTCGCTCCGGGAGGCCATCAGGTTCCGCCGGTCCAAGGTCGCAATAGCCCGCCTGGCCCTCGCGCTGCGGCTGTTTGACGCGGCGATTCCAGAAGGCACCGTCATGGGCCGCCGCGGCGATGGGAGGAACGGCGATGACCTTCATTGACCGGATCGTTTCGGACCACTACGACGAGCTGGGGCTGGAGAGGTACGGCATCGGCCGTCAATGGGCCACCGTGCTGCTCACACCGCGGTTCGTTACGTCCCGCCATGTGGTGGCCCTGATCTTCGCATTGGGGGCGCGTGAGCCCAGCCTTGTGGTGAAGGTGCCGCGGCAGCCGGGGGATAACGTCAGCGTTCGGCATGAAGCACAGGTGATGGACCAGCTCCGGTCCCTCGGGGCGGGTCCGGAGATCGGCGTCCCGGAGGTCGTGGCCGTGCTCGACGCCGGACCCCACACCGTGCTGATCGAAACCGCCGTGACCGGGGCGCCCCTGAACCCCCAACGGGTGGGCGCCGACGTGCCGGCCGCCGTGAGCGCGGGGACCGCCTTTGTGGCCGCGTTGCCCTGCACGCGCACGGCACCGGCCAACGGGGACTGGTACCAGCGGACGATCAGCCGTCCGCTGAGCGACCTCGTGTCCCTCCTGCCGACGGAGCCGGACGTTTCCGCGCTCGTGGAACGCACTCACGAGATGCTGGAACCGCTGCGCTCGGTGGAGCTTCCCGCCGTCGTCGAGCATGGCGACATGAGCCATCCAAACCTCTTCCTGCAGCCCAATGGACAGCTGCAGGTGGTCGACTGGGAGCGGTCGCGGACCGACGGCGTGCCCGGCCACGACCTCGTGTTCTATCTTCAGTACCTCAGCGAATCCAGCGAACGGGCGTTCTCCCGGCTGGCACAGCTCGCGGCATTCGACAAGGCGTTCGGTTCAACCGGGTGGGCCCTGGCTCCTCTCCGCGGCCACCTGCAGCTCAGAGGGGTGAACCCGGATCTGCTTCCGCTGCTGGTCATCGCGGTGTGGGCCAGGTCTGCGGCCACCCTGGCGTACAGGCTGGACAGCGAACGGGGTCCCGGCCAGGGAAGGAACCAGATGCGGGCCGCGGTGTTCGGAGACCGTGACTTCTGGCTGTGGCGGCACGTGGTGGACACCCGGTTCCGGCGTTAGCACCGGAACGCCCGGCACGCCCGGGACGCTGCGGACCCTATGCGGCGGACCTGTGCCACTTACGGTGCGGGGCGGCGGACCAGCTTCAGCAGTTCATCGTGCAGGGACGAGAAGCCCCAGCGCAGGATGATGTAGACCAGTCCCATGGCGGCGGCTGCAATGCCGAACATTGTGAAGAGGCCGTCGGCGAGCGGCAGGGCCAACCCCGCCAGGCCCACCGCTGCCACAGCTGCGCCGCAGACCACCCCGGGCACTACGGCGCGGAGGAGCTGGCGGAACTGCAGGTCCATGACCTTGGCGGCCACCAGCTGCATCCCCAGGGCGAAGAGCAGCGCGGCGGCGAGCTGCGCACAGGCCACGCCAACAATGCCCCACTGGACGGCGAAAAGCAGGACCGGTGCCAGGACCGCCAGCCGCACGAGGGAAATGCGGATGGAGAGTCCGGGTCGGCCAAGTGCCTTGTACACGTCATTGGCCCCCGCGCCCAGGGAACGGGCGGCAGCGTACAGGGACAGAAAGACCAGCGGCAGGACCGCTTCACCCCACTGCGGACCAAAGACCACAGGGACCATAATGGGAGCCGTGACGGCGAGGCCAACGCCGGCAGTCATCCCATACAGCGCCTGAAGTTCGACGCTCTTCAGGTAACCGCTGCGGAGCCGGTCCGGTTCACCGCGCACCTTGGCGTAAAGCGGGAAGAGGACAGTGGACAGGACGAAGAATACGTTGATGATCACCAACTCGGGCGCGCGGAAGGCCAGCGTGTAGAACCCCAGCGCATTCGCCCCCAGAAACAGGCCGATGATGAGGTAGTCGATGTCAAAGATCAGCCGGGCCAGCAGTGAACTGCCCGCGACCGGCGCGCCGAACTGCAGGTTGGCCCGGAGGGCATCCCTGGTGACGCGCCAGACCTGCCAGGGTGCCTTGCCAGGAAGCAGGAACCAGCAGGCGGCGGCGTAGGCCACGGAGCCGGCGGCCGTGCCGATGGCCAGCGACCAGGCCCCGTACCCGGCAAAGGCCAGTGACAGGGTGACGGCGCCCATGGTGGCCGCACGAAGAACAGGAGCCGCCGTCTGGCGCTTGAAATGCAGGTCGCGGCGCAGCAGCGCTTCCGGGACAGCGGCCAGGGCGGTGGCCAGCAGCGAGATCGACAGGACCTGCACGAGGGGTGCCACCTCGGGCAGGTTGAAGACACCGGCTATGGCGGGCGCGCCGAGGACGGCCCCGGAGGCCAGGAGGCAGCCCAGAACCACCGAGATCAGGAGGGCGGAGCGGGCGACTTCGCCGGTGTGCGGCAGGTAAACCAGCGCTTGGGCGACACCGGCATCGGCAATGGTCTCCGCATAGGCCATCAGGACCAGCGCCAGCGCCACCAGTCCGTACTCCTCGGGCGACAACAGCCGGGCCAGCACGATGATGGTGACGAGCACGAACACCTTGCCGGCCACGAAGGCCAGTCCCTGCCATATCGCTCCACGGGCGCCGGCCTGGGCGAGTTCCCCGGGCGCGTACTTCATGCCGGTGAGCTTCGGCGCTGCGGATCGCGGGTGTCGTGGCTGATGGCCATGCGAAGCTCGTCGAGATACTCCTGCGTGACCACATCCCAGGTCCGGACAGCGGCTTCATCTGACCCGCGGTGCTCCGTCCGAGGCGCAGCCAGATAGCCCACCACGCGTTCCACAATGCTGCCGACGTCCTCCTCGACGGTCAGCAGAGGGTGGGCCTCCTGTTCGCGGGCTGCCACTGGCGTCGCCACCACGGGAGTGCCGGCAGCCAGGGCTTCGCGCACCGAGTTCCGAATGCCCACTCCGTGCTCGTCAGGGAACACGGCCACATCGGCGGCGTGGAAAACATCCAGGACCGATGGCACATTCGCCAGGACCTCCACGCGGGGCCCGGCCAGTTCGAGGACCGCGGGTGCGGGACGGCGGCCCGCGATGACGAACCTGGCATCCGGCACCTGCTGCCACACCAGTGGTGCCACTTTGTTGATGAGCACGCCCGCACTGTCGATGTTCGGACCATAGTTAAGGCTGCCGACAAAGCAGACTACGGGACTGTCCCCCCGGGTGCCGGAGCGGACCGCCACTTCGGCGCCGTTCGGAATACTCCTCACACTCCGCCCGAGGCGGCTGGACCATTCGACGGCGTCCTGGGCACCAACGGTGAGGAGCCGCGCCCGGAGGGGAAGACGACGTTCGGCCCTGAGTGCCAGGTACTCCCGGGCCCGGTACGCCGGCCGCAACCTCCGTGCAATGGCGGTGTCCATGCCGGCGCGAATCGACCAGGGGTCCACCGTCTGCAGGACCACCGGTCCCTGCACATGATGGGCGAGGGGGAGCGCATGAGGACCGTGTATCAGCGTCGCGTCGCTTTCCACGGAAAGCCGCGATGCGATTTCTTTTGCTTTCGCTGTGTAGCGCTCCTGCTTTCCCAGGCCATTCAATCCGAAGAATGACCGGAAGAATGCCAATTTGCGATTGCGCGGGGAGAGGATATGAACTGCTTTGCAGCGCTCCCTTACTTCCTCGGGAAGCCCTACAGGCCCCGAAAACGTCACCAGGGTGACTTTGACGTCGTCGGGAAGATTGCGGAGGAACTCGAAAGGGATCATAGAGCTGCCATCCCCGAACACAGGGTCCCGGTTGGGCATACTTTCTGTCACGTACAGAAGCCTCATTGCAAGAGTGTACGTGACCGTAAAGGAATCCCGCCTGCATGCGAAAATTTTGCTTTATTGCCCGGAATGCCGACCGGCCACGCCGCCCATTTGCCGGGTGTGCCCGAGGCGGGACTCAGTCGTCCCCGCCGCCCCTGCCGCTGTGGCCGCCACTGTCATCGCCCGGCTCGGGCGCCCTCGAACCGCCCTTATCGTCCCCTGGTTCTGGCGTCACCCGCAGACCGCCCTTATCGTCCCCGGGTTCGACGGCGTCGGTGAGTCCGCCTTTGTCGTCGCCTGGTTCTGGGGTCCCGCCCAGTCCGCCTTTGTCGTCGTCGGGCTCGAAGGACGGGGACGAACTAGGCGATGACGTCGGTGACGTCGGTGACGGCGATGCCGTCAGGCTGTCCCGCGGCGTCGCTGTCGCCGTCGGACCCGTGCTGGGGACGGCCGCGGTGACCCCCTGCGGAGCGGCGGGCGTCCCAGTGGCCGAATCATCCGGCAGGAGAACCGTGTTGGCGTTGCCGGTGGTGCCTGTCGAGGAGTTGTTGAGAGTCTGGGTGTTGATGGCAAGGGCGGTGGACCCGGTGACGAGGATCCCTGCGATCGAAAGGGCCAAAGCTGTTCTTGTTCTCATGCCCCAACTGTAGGAAGCCGTCGGACAGGATAGGTGCCCGGGAAATCCAAGATTTGTCCAAGATTGATGCCGCAAACTTCCCGGCAGGCGGATATCCGCAGCGGTTCACGCTGCGCGGGAACATAATCAGGTATGCAGATCCTGGTTGTTGAAGACGACGAATCGGTCGCCGCCGGTGTTATTGAAGGACTGACGCGGGCAGGCTTCCAGACCAGGCACATGGCGGACGGGGCGGGGGCCCTGGCCGAAGTGCGGGCGTCGGGCCCTGACTTCATCCTCCTCGATCTGGGACTGCCGGACATGGACGGCACCGACGTGTGCCGCGCCATCCGGGCGTTGACGCGGACACCGATCATTGTTGTCAGCGCCCGCGATGAGGAAATCGACCGGGTGCTGGCCCTGGAGCTGGGGGCGGATGACTATCTGGTCAAGCCATTCGGAATGCGGGAACTGGTCGCCAGGATCAGGGCTGTGGCGCGGCGCTCCGATGACCGTGCGGGGGACGGCCAGGCCGCCGCGGGCATCCGGCAGCTCGGCGCGCTGAGCATTGACCAGCGTTCCCGGCGGGTGCTCATGGACGGCGCGGAGATCCACCTGACGGTCAAGGAATTTGATCTCCTGTACTATCTCGCCGAAGACCCGGGAGCGGTGTGCCAGCGAAGCGATATCCTGCGCGCCGTCTGGGACGGCAACTGGTATGGAACCACCAAGACACTCGATGCCCATGTGGCAGCGATCCGTAAGAAGCTCGGGAATCCGCGCTGGATCGAGGCTGTCCGCGGTGTCGGATTCAGGCTGGATGTGCCTGGATGAGGTGGCGGCTTATTTCCGCGTTCATGGTCATCACCCTCCTGGTCGTTCTGGTCCAGGACATTCCCTTGGGAAACTACCTCGTGCGGGTGGAACGCGACCGTCTCACCACGTCCCTTGAGCGGGACGCGTTCCTCCTCGGCGGACGTGCCAGGCAGTTGCTCGAATCCGGCACCGGGACATCCGCGGGCGTTGCAGACGCCGTGCGGGCGTACGGCCAGGCGAGCGGTGCCCGGGTGGTGATCGTCAACACCGCAGGAACCGCCGTGGCGACGTCGGACGACGATCAGTCTGCCACTGGATCCTCCTACCTCTCCCGTCCCGAAATTGCCGAGGCCCTGACCGGCCAGATCAACGCGGGGCAGCGGTACTCGGAGACACTGGGCCTGGACTTGCTGTACGTCACCGTCCCGGTCCTCAGCGCCGAAAAAATCACCGGGGCAGTCCGCCTCACCTACCCGGCATCTGAGGTGACAGACCGGGTATCCGGCCAGTTGACGGTGCTGTGGACCGTGGCAGGCACAACGGTGCTCCTCGCCGGACTGTTGGCGTATCTCATGGCCGGGGCAGTGACGAGGAGGATCAAGCGGCTCCAGAAAGCCACCGAGATCCTTGCCGAGGGCGACCTCTCCGCCCGCACCGAGGACGACGAGGGAGCCCCGGAACTCCGCGCCTTGGCACGCTCATTCAACAGGATGGCGGACAGGCTGGAGCATCTGGTCCAGCAGCAAAAGGGCTTTGCCAGCGATGCCTCCCATCAGCTGCGCACACCACTGACCGGACTGAGGCTCCGGCTGGAGAACGCCGTCGAATCCATTGGCAGTGATCCGGAGAAGGCCCGGGTCATGGTGGCTGATTCGCTGGAGGAGACGTACCGGTTCCAGCGGATCATCGACGGCCTGCTGCTCCTGAGCCGCGGGGACAGCCGCGACGTGGCGCTGGTTAGGGTCGACCTGGGCGCGGTGGCCGCGAGCCGGGTTGAGCAGTGGGAGGCGCTCGCAGAGGAAACCGGCGTCCGGATTGCCCTGGACGCCCTGCCCGGCGCGCACATCACTGCCATGCCGGGCGCTGCCGAACAGATCATCGACAACCTCATTGACAACGCCCTGGCCGTCGCTCCGCCAGAGTCGCTCCTGCGGCTTGAGGTAGCGCGTCCTGACAACGACGGCAGGGTTGAGCTTCACGTCATCGACGAAGGCCCGGGGCTCTCCGCCGAGGACTGCCAACGGGCCTTCAACCGGTTCTGGCGGGGACAGGGGAGCAACGACGGAAGCGGACTCGGGCTGGCCATCGTCCGGCAGCTTGCCGAGGCGAGCGGGGCCGCGGCCTCGCTGACGCCGCGGGACGTCGGCGGCCTGGATGCCTGTGTGCGGTTCCGGGCGGCGGGCCACGGTTAACGGCCGGGCAGCGGCTACCCGGGAAGGGTGCCGCCAAGCCGCGAGGTGACGCGGCGGGCGGCGGCAGAGCACGATTCGCCGAGGCTTTGCAGTGTCTCCGCAGAGACACGGAACCGGGGAGCGGGAATGAGGACCGCGGCGGCAATATCGCCGCGGTGGTCGTAGACGGGAGCCGCCACACCCACCTCATCGAGCGAGGTGTCGCCATAGTTAATGGCCCAGCCGCGCTGGGCCACGTCCTTGAGGCGGACCAGATAGTCCTCCAGGCCGGTTTCATCGAGGCCCGGGTAAGTGATGGTTCCGCTGCGCAGCAGTGTCCGGACGCGGTCCGGGGCTTCGGCGGCGAGGAAGACCTGGACGGAGGCGCTAAGCGCGTCGCTGTACTGGGCCCCGAGGGGCGTTGTGTGTTTGATCTGGTGATGGCTGGGGATCTGCTCCACGCACATCGAAGCGGAGCCGTTCCACACCATCAGTGCACTGGTTTCGCCGGTCTGTTCAGCCAGTTCCCGAAGGACGGGGTAGGCCACGCGACGCTCTTCCAGCTCCGCAAGCAGCGGCCCGGCCACGGCGATGAGGCCCAGCCCCAGACGGAACCGCTTCGTCTCGGGGTCCCGCTCCACCAAGTGTTCCTGTTCGAACGTGGCCAGGATCCTTGAAACGGTGCTCTTGTGAAGCCCGACGCGGTTCGCGATCTCGGTGACCCCCAGCAACGGCTCGTCGGCCGTGAAGGTGCGGAGGACGGCAACGGCGTTGACAATGACGGAGGTTCCTTTGGCTTCGCCGGTGCCGGTGGGGTCGGGAGATTCTGCTGGGCTCATGGTGCTCACCATCATTCCCTAAGAAGGAACAGAAGTGGCGCCACCCCCAATGTGGCGCCACTTCCGTTTGAGTATCGCGGGGACGGGTGAGGTCAGGCCCCGATGATGTTGTATTCGGGTCCGAACGGGAACTTCGTGATGTTCTCCGCTCCGTCCTCGCCCACCACCAGGATGTCGTGCTCGCGGTAGCCGCCCGCACCGGGCTGGCCCTCCAGGACAGTGATCATCGGTTCCATGGAAACCACCATGCCCGGTTCCAGCACGGTGTCGATGTCCTCGCGGAGCTCCAGCCCGGCCTCCCGGCCGTAGTAGTGGCTGAGGACGCCGAAGGAGTGCCCGTAGCCGAAGGTGCGGTTGGCCAGCAGGCCGTGTCCCACGTAGATCTCGTTGAGCTCGGCGGCGATGTCCTTGCAGACGGCGCCGGGCTTGATGAGTTCGAGGCCGCGCTTGTGGACTTCCACGTTGACGTTCCACAGTTCCAGGGAACGGGCATCCGGTTCGCCGTAGAACAGGGTGCGTTCCAGGGCCGTGTAGTAGCCGGAGGTCATGGGAAAGCAGTTCAGCGACAGGATGTCGTGCTCTTGGATCTTCCGGGTGGTGGCCCAGTTGTGCGCGCCGTCCGTGTTGATGCCTGACTGGAACCAGACCCAGGTGTCGCGGATCTCCGAGTCCGGGAACGTGCGGGCGATCTCGTGGACCATGGCCTCGGTGCCGATCAGCGCCACCTCGTATTCGGTGATGCCGGCGGTGATGGCGTTGCGGATGGCTTCGCCGCCCAGGTCGCCGATGCGCGCACCGTGCTTGATGACCTCGATCTCCTCGGCGGACTTGATCATCCGCTGGCGCATGGCGGCCTGGGCGACGTCCACGAGCGTGGCCGATGCGAAGGCGGCCTGGATCTTGTTGCGGTTGTCCAGCGGCAGGGAGTCGTCCTCGACGCCGATGCGGCGGGGGTTGATGCCCCGGGTGCGGAGAGTCTCCTGGATGGCGTGGATGTAGTTGTCCCGGCGCCAGTCCGTGTACACGAGGTTGTCGCCGTAGCTGCGGCGCCAGGGCATGCCGGCGTCGATGTTGGCGGTGACCGTGACGTTGTCGTCCTTGGTGACCACCATGGCGTAGGAACGGCCGAAGTAGGTGAAGAGGAAATCGGAGTAGTACTTGATCGAGTGGTAGCTCGTCAGGACGACGGCGTCCAGTTCCTTCTCTGCCATGATGCGGCGGAGACCGGCCAGCCGGCGTTCGAACTCGGCGTTGGAGAAAGTCAGCCTGACTTTTTCGCCGTTGTTGAGGACCTTCAGGCGGTCCAGCCGCGCGACATCGTTGACGGCCTCTGATTCGGTGACGGTCATGGTTGTCCTTTCGTTCGGGCCCCGGAAGGACCTCGTGTCTCGTATGTCCACCAAGATTAGGGTGTTGCATTAGCTGCAACCCTGTTGCATCAGAGTAGGTGTTGAGGCCAGCTTCGGTCAATGCTCTTTTGCGGGACGAAGCATTTTGGTTGCGTTGATCAAATTAGAGTTGCAGAAATTGAGGGGCCGGAGGCTGGTGCTTCCGCGGTGCCGCGCCTCGGCTCTGTTGACACCCCATGTGGCGGCTGTCATATTTTCAGTACGCGCAATGTGCATCCTGTTGTGTAATACGCAATTCACGCGGCAGTCCTGGCCGCTCAGGACACTGAGGCCGTCGCAGTCCCGGCCAAGAGTCTCGAACCGCGGGATGAAGATTTGGAACCACGCAGAGTCAGCTAGATTGGCACTGGTGCCGTCACCCGTGGGTCCCCGGATCCAGGAAAGGAACACGAACTAATGGTTCATAAAGTCAAGGCAGTTGTTGTCAAGGAGAAGGACGCTCCGGTGTCGGTGGAGACGATTCTGGTGCCGGATCCGGGGCCGGGTGAGGCTTTGGTGGATGTTCTGACGTGCGGGGTGTGCCACACGGACCTGCATTACAAGCTGGGTGGTATTGGGGATGAGTTCCCGTACCTGCTGGGCCATGAGGCGACCGGCGTGGTCGCCGCGGTCGGTGCGGGGGTGACGGAGGTCGCTGCGGGGGACCGGGTGATCCTGAACTGGCGCGCGGTCTGCGGGCAGTGCCGGGCCTGCGCGAAGGGCCAGCCGCAGTATTGCTTCAACACCGCCAACGCGGTCCAGAAGATGACGCTGGAGGACGGCACCGAGCTTTCCCCGGCGCTGGGCATCGGCGCGTTCGCGGAGAAGACCCTGGTCGCGGCCGGGCAGTGCACCAAGGTCGATGAGGACGCCGACCCGGCCGCGGTGGGGCTGCTCGGGTGCGGGGTGATGGCCGGGATCGGCGCGGCGATCAACACCGGTGAGGTCAAGCGCGGGGAATCGGTGGCCGTGATCGGCTGCGGCGGGGTGGGCATCGCCGCGATCGCCGGGGCGAAGCTGGCCGGCGCGACCACGATCATCGCGGTGGACATCGATGAGAACAAGATCCAGATGGCCAAAACCCTCGGCGCGACGCACGGGGTGAACTCCCGCACCACCGACCCGGTCGAGGCCATCCGGGCGCTGACGAACGGCAACGGCGCGGACGTGGTGATCGAGGCCGTCGGCCGGCCCGAGACCTACAAGCAGGCCTTCTACGCCCGCGACCTCGCCGGCCGCGTGGTCCTCGTCGGCGTCCCCACCCCGCAGATGACCCTGGAACTGCCTTTGCTGGACGTCTTTGGCCGCGGCGGGTCGCTGAAGTCCTCCTGGTACGGGGACTGCCTGCCCTCCCGGGACTTCCCCATGCTCGTCTCCCACTACAAGCAGGGCAACCTGGACCTGGACGCGTTCGTGACCGAACGCATCACCATCGACCAGGTCGAGGAAGCCTTCGAGAAAATGCACGAAGGCAAGGTGCTGCGCTCCGTCGTCGAAATCCAGCCCGCCACCCAACCCCAGCCCGCCACCCAACCCCAGCCAGCCGCCATTCCCGCTGAGACTGCCACCGCCGCTGCCACGGCCGGGACCGCGACGGCGGTGACCGCATGAGCCTCACCATCGAAAACCTCGTCACCTCCGGCACCTTCTCCCTCGACGGCGGCACCTGGGAGGTGGAGAACAACGTCTGGATCGTAGGCAACGACACCGAATGCGTGATCATCGACTCCCCGCACGACGCGGAGGCGATCATCAACCAGGTCCGCGGCCGGAAAGTCGCCGCGATCCTGCTCACCCACGCCCACAACGACCACATCGGCGCCGCCCGCGCTGTGGCCCAGGCCGTGGGCGCCCCGATCTGGCTCAACCCCGAGGACCAGGTCCTCTGGGAACAGGTCTACCCCGGCACCACCGCCGATAAGGAGATCACCGACGGAGACGAGTTCCACATCGCCGGGGCCACCCTGAAAGCGATCCACACCCCCGGCCACTCACCCGGCTCCACCTGCTTCCACCTCGAAACCGAGAACACCGTCTTCACCGGAGACACCCTGTTCAACGGCGGCCCCGGCGCGACCGGCCGCTCCTACAGCGACTACCCCACCATCCTGACCTCCATCCGCGAACGCCTCCTGACCCTCCCACCCGAAACCATCGTCCGCACCGGCCACGGAGACAACACCACCATCGCCGCCGAACGCGAAACACTCGCCAAGGTCAACCAGTGACGTCCTGATCCATGAACGGCCCCCGCCCTGTCAGGCGGGGGCCGTTGCTGTCTTTCGCATACGCCGACGTCAATTAACCAGAAGGGAGGGCCATGGCCCGGATCAGACGCGTGGCTTTGCTGTCGCTGCACACCTCGCCGATGGAGCAGCCCGGTTCCGGTGATGCCGGCGGCATGAACGTCTACATCCGCGGCCTGGCCTCGGCCCTCGCGGAAGCCGGCGTGGAAGTGGAGATTTTCACCCGCTCCACAGACGCCAGCCGGCCCGCCGTCGAACATCCCGAGGCCGGTGTGCGCGTCCACAACGTCTTGGCGGGACCGCGGCGGCACGTTCCCAAGGAGGAACTGCCTGAGCTGGTGCCCAGCATGGTCGCTGAGATCGAAAAGTTCCGCGGGCAGCAGCCGCACGGGCATTACGACGCGATCCATTCCCACTACTGGGTCTCCGGTGTCGCCGGCATCGAGCTGTCCCGGCGGTGGAATGTGCCATTGGTGCACACCATGCACACCATGGCCAAGGTCAAGAACCTCGTGCTGCAGGCGGGCGAGGAACCCGAGCCGCGGCGCCGGGAGGACGGCGAGTACAGGATCGTCGACGGCGCTGCCCGCCTGATCGCCAACACCGGCGCCGAGGCGGCCGAGCTGGTTTCGCACTACAACGCTGACTTTGACCGGATCGACGTCGCTCCCCCTGGCGTTGACCTGTCGGTCTTCACGCCCACGTCCCGAAGCCGCTCCCGCGCCGCGCACGCCATTGCCCCGGGCACTTTCCATCTCCTGTTTGCGGGGCGGATCCAGTGGCTCAAGGGCCCGCAGGTCCTGGTCCAGGCCGCGGCCCTCCTCCGCAGGCGCCGCCCGGACATCGACCTGAAGGTGACCGTTGTCGGCGCGCTGAGCGGCGCCCGGGACTTCGATCTGAACGCTGTTGTCAGCGCCGAAGGAATGGACGACGTCGTAACTCACCTCCCGCCGGTCGCCGCACCGGAGCTGGCCGGCTGGTACCGCTCCGCCGACGTCGTCGTCATGCCCTCCTACAGCGAGTCCTTCGGGCTTGTTGCACTGGAGGCTCAGGCTTGCGGCACACCCGTAGTGGCCACCCGGGTTGGGGGCCTGTCACGGGCCGTCAGCGACGGCCGCACAGGAACTCTCGTTGACGGGCACTATGCAGGCGACTGGGCCGACGCCCTCGAAGCCCTGTACGACGATCCCGTCAGGCGCGAGGACATGGGCCGTGCGGCCTCCGTCCAGGCGGAGAGTTCAGGATGGCAGCGCACTGCGGCCATCACGCTGGAGAGCTACCTCGCCGCCACAAAACAGCACTCCCGTCGCTTGGAACTCGCGGCCGTTTAAACAGGACGCTCCCCCACCAAAAGAAGTGAGGGAGCGTCGGGCCCAAACCTGCGAAAGGTGAGGGAGGGTCGGGCGGGGGTTAGCGCTCCAGGTCGCCGCGGATGAAGGCCTCGACCTTTTCACGGGCGAGGTCGTCGTTGAACTGCTCCGGCGGGGACTTCATGAAGTAGCTCGACGCCGACAGCAGCGGCCCGCCGATGCCACGGTCCAGGCCGATCTTCGCCGCACGGATCGCATCGATGATCACACCCGCAGAGTTCGGCGAGTCCCACACCTCCAGCTTGTACTCCAGCGACACCGGCGCGTCACCGAAGTTCCGGCCCTCCAGGCGCACAAACGCCCACTTGCGGTCATCGAGCCACTGCACGTAGTCCGACGGGCCGATGTGCACATCCTTCGCCGCCATCTCGGCCTCCACATTGGACGTCACGGCCTGGGTCTTGGAAATCTTCTTGGACTCCAGCCGGTCCCGCTCCAGCATGTTCTTGAAGTCCATGTTCCCGCCCACGTTCAGCTGGTACGTACGGTCCAGCGTCACACCACGGTCCTCAAACAGCTTGGCCATCACCCGGTGCGTGATTGTCGCACCGATCTGGCTCTTGATGTCATCACCCACAATCGGCACACCGGCCGCCGTAAACTTCTCCGCCCACTCCCTGGTCCCCGCGAGGAACACCGGCAGCGCGTTCACGAACGCCACCCCGGCATCGATCGCGCACTGGGCATAGAACTCCGCCGCCTCCTGCGACCCGACCGGCAGGTAGCAGACCATCACATCAACCTCGGCATCCTTCAACGCCTGCACGACGTCGACCGGCTCCTTGGTGGACTGCTCAATGGTCTCCAGGTAATACCGGCCCAACCCGTCCAGAGTGTGCCCGCGCTGCACCGTCACACCGGTCGGCGGCACATCCGCGATCTTGATGGTGTTGTTCTCGCTGGCCAGGATCGCATCGGCCAGGTCCACGCCGACCTTCTTGCCGTCCACATCAAAGGCAGCAACGAACTTCACGTCGTTGACGTGGTACTTGCCGAACTCCACATGCATCAGACCCGGGATCGTGGCCTGGGGGTCGGCATCCCGGTAATAGTGGACACCCTGGACCAGCGAGGCGGCGCAGTTACCCACACCGACGATAGCGACACGAATCGGATTGGAAGACACGGAACTCCTTAGGGAAAATACTCGCCGCCGTGGCTGGATGACCAGGAAACTGGCGGCTGCAGCTAACAACCGCACTGCGGCCGACTTCGGCGGCTGGTGCGGCGTTCGAGGAGGCTTCCCGAATATTGCCCGGAAACTGACTGGACCTCCTGAAAGGTGCTGCCCTCCATCCTCTCCCCTATGGCCAAGGGGCGCCACGCCATGATTGGGCGGTTGGGCCTACCCAAAAGGATGGGCAAAGGGCGCAGCGTTGACGCAGCCAAGGGTCAGGCCGAAGACTTCGTCGGGGTCGAGGCGGCGGAGTTCTTCGGCGAGGCAGTCGCGCAGGCTGCGTCGGAGCAGGGGGGTGCGATGGGCGGGCTGGCCGGGTTGGGTGAGTTCGGCGATGGAGAGTCCGGGGCGGAAGAGCTGGACGTCGCCGCTGGCGCGGGTGAGGCGGACGCGGCGGATGCCGGTCCCGGCGGGGTCCGCGACGATGGTCACGGGGGCGTCC